>CAYWYT010000153.1:0-6530 GCA_964462665.1 uncultured Woeseiaceae bacterium
GGGCGGTCAGCGAAAAACCAGCGGGAGGCCATGTCCTTCCGCTTTTTTGCATCTGAAACAGCCGCCCGCTTGCGATCTTGGGTTCGCATCTGACTGAGGATCGCTTTTTGAGTACGCCTGCTGTTCTGGCACTACAAGACGGAACTACATTCCACGGCACATCTGTCGGTGCCGATGGCAAGACTATTGGTGAAGTGGTCTTCAATACCGCAATGACCGGGTATCAGGAGATTTTGACTGATCCATCGTACTGCCGCCAGATCGTCACTCTGACCTACCCGCACATTGGCAATACCGGAACTAACAGCGAAGACATGGAGTCTTCACGCACGCACGCGTCCGGATTGATCATTCGCGATAGCTCGATGGTAGACAGTAGCTGGCGTTCAGAGCGCTCGTTCGGTGATTTTCTGCGTCAGGGCAATACCGTCGCCATCGCGGATATCGATACGCGCAAACTCACTCGACTCATTCGTGAGAAAGGCGCGCAATCCGGCTGCATCATGACGGGCAAAGCCGATCCGGATACTGCGATCGCCCATGCACGAAAATTCCCCGGTATCACCGGCATGGACCTGGCCAAGTTCGTCACCACGGATCAATCGTATCAATGGTGCCACGGCTCCACTTTCGACCGCCGCCCAAGAATTCTTAGTCGCCGCGTCGCGCCGTACCACGTGGTGGCATACGATTTTGGCATCAAGCGTAATATCCTGCGCTTGCTCTCCGATCTGGATTGCCGCATGACCGTTGTTCCGGCTACCACCAGCGCTGAGGAAGTGCTGTCCCTGAACCCAGACGGGATATTTCTCTCGAATGGACCAGGTGATCCCGAGCCCTGCAAATACGCGATAACGGCTATTCAGGAATTACTGGGCGCAGAAATTCCGATATTCGGTATATGCCTCGGGCACCAATTGCTGGGTCTTGCCGCGGGCGGACACACGACCAAAATGAAGTTCGGACATCACGGCGCGAATCACCCGGTACAGGATCTCGCAACAGGGCAGGTGATGATCACCAGTCAGAATCATGGCTTTGAAGTCGATGAGAGCAGCTTGCCGGAGAATGTCGAGGCGACGCACCGTTCATTGTTCGACGGGAGTCTGCAAGGAATCGCATTCACAGACCGCGCTGCGTTCAGTTTTCAAGGTCATCCGGAAGCAAGCCCCGGGCCACATGACCTGTTGCCTTTGTTTGAGCGTTTTATTCAAGACATGGATGCCAAGAAGCTCGCGGCGACGCGAGCGGTGCTAGCAATTTAGTTGATATAACAAAGAGTTAGCGATTAAAGTTAATGATAATTATTAGAGTAATACATGCCCAAACGCACTGACATTGAAAGCGTATTGATCATCGGCGCGGGTCCCATTGTGATTGGTCAGGCCTGCGAATTTGATTACTCGGGGGCACAGGCCTGTAAGGCGCTCAAGGAAGAGGGATACCGTGTAATTCTGGTCAACTCGAATCCTGCGACCATCATGACCGACCCGGAAACCGCGGACGCAATCTATATTGAGCCTGTGCACTGGACGGCAGTGCAGCAAATTATCGAAAAGGAGCGTCCCGACGCTTTGTTGCCAACGATGGGCGGCCAGACCGCCCTCAATTGCGCGCTCGATCTGGTACGCGAAGGTGTTCTGGAGAAATACGGTGTCGAAATGATCGCCGCGTCGCGCGATGCGATCGATATGGCTGAGGATCGCGATCTGTTCCGCAAGGCTATGGCGGAAATCGGATTGGAGAGTCCCAGGGCTGAAATCGCGCATAGCATCGAAGAAGCGATCACCCGGCAGGTTGGAATAGGCTTTCCGACAATTATCAGACCGTCATTCACGCTTGGCGGCACTGGCGGCGGCATCGCGTACAACCAGGAAGAATTCGAACGCATCGTTACCCACGGGCTCGAAATGTCACCGACGACCGAAATCCTGCTTGAGGAATCGGTCATCGGCTGGAAAGAGTTTGAGATGGAAGTGGTGCGTGACCGCAACGACAATTGCATCATCGTTTGTGCGATCGAGAACCTCGATCCAATGGGTGTTCATACGGGCGATTCGATTACCGTAGCACCAGCACAAACCCTGACCGACAAGGAGTATCAACGGCTGCGAAACATGTCGATCGATGTACTCCGCAAGATCGGCGTGGAAACAGGCGGTTCGAACGTGCAGTTCGCGATCAATCCTGAAGACGGTCGTGTTCTTATTATCGAAATGAACCCGAGAGTCTCACGCTCATCGGCGCTGGCCTCTAAAGCCACCGGTTTTCCGATCGCAAAGGTCGCGGCGAAACTGGCTATTGGCTACACCCTGGATGAACTCAAGAATGAGATCACGGGCGGTGCCACACCGGCGTCATTCGAGCCGAGCATCGACTACGTGGTTACCAAAATCCCACGCTTCACATTCGAAAAGTTTCCGGGTGCCGACGACCGCCTGACCACACAGATGAAGTCAGTCGGCGAGGTCATGGCTTTCGGTCGAACCTTCCAGGAGTCACTGCAAAAAGCGCTGCGTGGACAGGAAACAGGTGTAACCGGTCTGAACGAGATAACAACGTCCATCGACTCAGGGGCCGATCGGGATCGATTGCGCAACGAGTTGCGAATTCCGGGGCCGCAGCGTCTGCAATACGTTGCTGATGCCATGCGCCTGGGTTTCACTTTCCAAGATGTTGCCAAGCTAACGGGAATTGATCGCTGGTTTCTGGCGCAAATCTCCGACTTGCTGCTCACCGAGGCGGAGATACGCCAGGGTGGCTTGCTGGAGATGGACGAATTCAACATGCGGTCGGCGAAGCGCAAGGGATTTTCGGACGCGCGTATCGCTGAGTTAACCGGGCAGCGTGAGCAGGAAGTTCGCCAGCGCCGCCTAAAATTCAAAATTCGGCCGGTCTATAAACGGGTTGATACCTGTGCTGCGGAGTTCTCTACTGATACCGCATACCTGTATTCCACTTATGAAGACGAGTGCGAGGCGCTGCCGACTAACAATCCCAAGATCATGATTCTTGGTGGCGGACCCAATCGCATTGGCCAGGGAATTGAATTCGACTATTGCTGCGTGCATGCAGCACTGGCGCTCAAGGATGCCGGCTACGAGACCATCATGGTTAACTGCAATCCGGAGACCGTTTCGACGGACTACGATACGTCGGATCGCCTGTATTTCGAGTCGTTAACGTTCGAAGACGTTATGGAGGTCATCGACAAGGAAAAACCGAAGGGTGTGATCGTCCAGTACGGAGGGCAAACCCCCTTAAAACTGGCGCGCGACCTGGAAGCGGCAGGTGCGCCTATCATCGGAACGACGCCCGATTCGATTGATCTGGCCGAAGACCGGGAACGCTTTGCACAGCTGGTCGAGTCGCTGGATCTGCGGCAGCCGCCGAATTCCACGGCGAGGAACAAACAAGAGGCATTGAATGTCTGCGGCGATGTAGGCTTTCCGTTAGTGGTGCGGCCGTCCTACGTACTCGGAGGCCGTGCAATGGAGGTCGTTCACAACATCGAGGATCTCGCGGTCTACATGGATGCGGCGATCGACGTGTCTAACGATAGTCCTGTGTTGCTCGACCGGTTCCTGGATTTTGCCACCGAAGTTGATGTCGACTGTATTTGCGACGGCGAGCATGTATTGATTGGCGGCATCATGGAGCACATCGAACAGGCAGGAGTGCACTCCGGCGATTCAGGCTGTTCGCTGCCACCGTTTAGCCTGTCCGACGAATTACAAAAAGAAATGATCGAGCAGTCGATCAAGCTGGCGAAGGGCTTACATGTCGTCGGTATCATGAATGTGCAGTTTGCAATTCAGAATGACGTCGTTTACCTGCTGGAGGTAAATCCGCGAGCCTCGCGTACGATTCCATTTGTTTCGAAAGCGACCGGGGTCCCGCTGGCCAAGATTGCGGCCAGGGTTATGGTCGGGGAGTCGTTGGCTCAGCAAGGTTATGTCAACCAACGAATCCCGGAGTATTACTCGGTCAAGGAAGCTGTGTTTCCGTTCATCAAGTTTCCGGGCGCCGATCCAATTCTCGGTCCGGAAATGAAGTCTACTGGCGAGGTGATGGGTGTTGGACGTTCATTCGGTGAGGCTTACGCGAAAGCACAACTGGCATCGGGAGTTGTATTGCCGCGTCAGGGAGCTGCCTTGATAAGCGTGCGTGATCGCGACAAAGACGGTGCCGTTGAGTTGGCAAAAATACTCGTTGAGCGCGGATTTGATATTGTAGCGACTCACGGAACAGCACAATTTTTGGCCGCGGCAGGGGTATCATGTCGGCGTGTGAATAAAGTCCGTGAGGGCCGGCCGCATATTGTCGATTTGATCAAAAACCGTGAAATCGAGTTGATCGTCAATACTACGGAAGGCAAACAAGCGATTGTGGAATCGCACCCAATTCGTGCCGAAGCTGTACGCAGAGGGGTAACTTATTACACGACAGTCGGAGCAGCAGTGGCGACCTGCACGGCTATCGAGCATTTGGATAACAGTGAAGTGAATAGATTGCAGGATTTGCACAAAGAGGTGGCAGCATGAACAAAGTTCCTATGACGGTACGCGGTCATCAGTTGCTGCAAGATGAGCTAAAGCAGTTAAAGAGTGTCGAGCGACCGCAGGTGATTCAGTCGATTTCGGAAGCACGCGCGCACGGCGACCTTAAAGAAAACGCGGAATACCATGCGGCAAAAGAGCAGCAGGGATTTATTGAAGGCCGCATTAAGGAATGCGAGGGCAAGCTTTCGAATCTACAGGTAATTGACGTAACTGCAGTTAACGCCAATGGCAAAATCGTTTTCGGATCGACCGTGCAATTGCTCGACGTGTCGACCGACAAGGAAATCATTTACAAGATTGTCGGCGAAGACGAAGCAGATATTAAGCAAGGCCTGATATCTTTTACATCACCCATATCGCGTGCGTTGATTGGCAAGAACGAAGGTGACGAAATTGTTTTTTCTGCCCCGGGTGGGGAGAAAGAGTACGCGGTAATCTCCGTAAGTTACGTTTAACTAGCGGTTCGGCAATCTGATTTTTTTCTTCTTTTCCGGGTTCTCTCGATACAGCAACGCCATGTTTCCGACGCGCTGCACAAGTTCTGTCGTCTTGTCACTGCAAAGGCTGTCGATGATTTTATCGCGCGCAGGCCGGTCTCCGACGCGTACGCTCACCTTGATCAGTTCATGGTGTGTTATCGCTATCTCAAATTCGCTTGCAACGGCATCGGATAAGCCAGAGTCGGCAATCATGATGACCGGTTTGAGAGGGTGGCCGAGGCCCCGCAGATACTTTTTTTGTGCTTCACTTAGTGCCATGGGCGCGAAGTGTAGCAGTGTGTATCGGTGGATGTCGCAAAGTCTGGAGGCATGAATGAGTAAACCGCGTGGATCCGGGCTCAGTTGGAAAGAGCGCCAGGAACGAGACCCTTATGTGCAGAAAGCGCGTCGCGATGGTTGGCGATCGCGAGCTGTTTATAAGCTCGAGGAAATGGACAACAGAGAGCGCCTGCTGCGACCGGATATGACCTGCGTCGACCTGGGCGCCGCACCGGGAAGCTGGAGCCAATATGTAACGACCAAGCTCAAGGGCAGGGCTCGTATTGTGGCGATCGACCTGTTGGAGATGGACTCACTACCGAATACAGACTTCATACAGGGAGACTTTACCGAGGATTCCGTTTTGCAGGAGTTGCGCGACCTTCTGGGCGATACAAAGGTAAACCTTGTAATGAGCGATTTGGCCCCCAATATCACCGGGAACAGGGCAATTGATCAGCCGCGAGCCATGTATTTGGCAGAACTCGCACTGGACTTTGCCCGGCAAGTATTGGCCAAACGTGGAAATTTCGTGATCAAGTTGTTTCAGGGTGCAGGGATTGACCCATTTGTGACTGACGTTCGAAGCAGTTTTGAGACCGTAAAAGTCAAGAAACCCAAGGCCTCCAGGGCTGGCAGCCGTGAGGTCTACTTGGTAGCGAGAAACTATCGTTTGTAGTAGTGTCTAAACCATTAGAACGTATCTAACTCCTTTATTTTTGGCGTTTTTCGCCATGGACTCCGAATGTGAATGATCTGACCAAAAACGTCCTAGTCTTTATTGTAATTATCGTAGTGCTGTTGTCGGTTGTGCAGGGGCTCTCGACTGTGAATACAGGGCAGCCTCAGGTTGTCGACTATTCGGAGTTTCTGAGTCGGGTGAAGTCCGGCAATGTCCAGGTAGCTGAGTTTTCGGACGAAAAGACGCGCATTTCCTTCGGCGATCGTGAGCCGTTGCGGTTTTACACAATTAACCCTGAGACTGACACCGGTCCGCTCGTGGACCTGCTGATCAAGAACGGCGTGCACTTTGGTGCTGCCGATCCGCCATCACCGAATCTGTTCGGACAACTGCTGTTCAGTTCCTTTCCCATCTTGCTGTTAATCGGTGTCTGGATTTATTTCATGCGCCAGATGCAGGGCGGCGGCGGCGGTCGTGGCGCGATGTCATTTGGCAAGAGCAAAGCGAGACTCCTTGGTGAAGACCAGG
>CAYWYT010000154.1:0-6508 GCA_964462665.1 uncultured Woeseiaceae bacterium
ACCTGCTCGGCGATATCGGGGCAGTCGAAATTGATAACTAGTAGTGCGGCTGTATGCTGCCAATGAATTGCGAAAGTGACGATTGGCGCAACGCGCATGATCGAGGCCGGCTGCATGAAGTCCTGATGATTCCGTTATGACTGGCCTTGTACGGACTTTCCCTGACGAAGCGCGCGCGGTGTTCTGCTAGCGTGGTGTGAGGAGGTGCCGATATGAACACCGTGTCCAAAGAAGCTGCTTCCGCGCCCTTGCATGGCGCACTTCACAGCATCATCGAGTCCTTTACGCCGGATAACACGTTGGCCTGGCCGCCCGACGCGCAGCTCGCCGCGCATATCGCCGGGCTGCTGCAGCTGCGCTCGGCGGAGCTGCAGACTGCAGCTGAGCGCAAGCAGCAGCGCGAGCTGGATCGGATGATCCGGATCCCGCATGACAAGGCGACGATGATTCAGATGACGGACCAGACGTTTCGTTCCAACAGGCCGAAGCGTGCCGTGGACCAGCTCACACACATCCTCGACGCCCAGGGCGTGCCGCGCTACTTCAACCCGTTCGACAAGGCTCTGATTCGCGGCTTCCAGTCGTTCGGCAGCTACCTGCCAGGGGTTGCGGTACCGCTGATCAAGGAGAAGATGCGCGCCGAGACCGCCAACGTCATCCTGCCGGCCGAGGAAGAACACTTGAACGAGCACCTCGCTAACCGCCGTAAATCCGGCTTGCGGATGAACGTCAATCTGCTCGGCGAAGCCATGCTCGGCGAAGGCGAGGCCGAGCGCCGCCTGCAGTGCTACTTCGCGGCGTTGCAGAACCCTGAGGTTGAAAGCATTTCCGTAAAGGTGTCGACAATCTTCTCGCAGCTGTCATCACTTGCGTACGAGAACACGCTGTCGATTCTCTGCGACCGCCTCGAGCTGCTATACCGCGAAACACTGCGCATGAATTTCAAACGGGTCGATGGCACCGAGGTGCCCAAGTTCGTCTACCTCGACATGGAAGAGTACAAGGACCTCCCCGTTACAGCGGAAGCGTTTATGCGTACGCTCGAGCGGCCCGGGCTCGAGCAGGCGCGCGGCGGCATCGCGCTGCAGGCCTATGTACCTGATTCCTTCATCTGGCAGCAACGCATTAACGCGTGGGCGCGACAACGTGTCGCCGCGGGCGGCGCTGCCGTAACGGTTCGCATCGTCAAAGGCGCCAACATGGAAGCCGAACGCGTCGAGGCGACGGCGCGTGGTTGGCCGCAGGCACACTACAAAGACAAGCGGTCGACGGACGCCAATTTTAAACGCATGCTGCACGAGGCGTTTAAGCCCGAGAACATCGCCGCCGTGCGCTTGGGCATCGCATCGCACAACCTGTTCGAGCTCGCCTACTCACTCGTGCTTGCAGCCAGGAACGACTGTCTCGACCGGCTGCAGTTCGAAATGCTCGAAGGCATGGCGAACCACATTCGCCGCGCGCTGTTCGAACTCACCGAAAACTTCGTCCTCTATGCGCCGGCCACGCGCAAGGAGAACTTCGTTAATGCCATCGGTTATCTCGTCCGGCGTCTCGACGAGAACACGGGCCCTGACAACTTCTTAAGCCATGCATTCAAGCTAGTGCCGGGCGATGCCGATTGGCAGCGTCTCGAGCAGCAGTTCTACGATTCTTTCGCGGTCGTCGACGAGACTCCGTTCGAGCCGCGTCGCACGCAGGACCGACGGCAGCCGGTCGAGTACGATGACAACGACAGCGCATCCTTCGTCAACGAGCCCGACACGGATTTCTCGCTGGCGCAGAACGTCGAGTGGGCCAACGGCATCGTCGCTGAGTGGCGGCCGCTGCACGGTGACGCGGCTATCGAGGTGCCCATTCAGGTGGCGGGCAAGGAGATCCTTAAGAATCGCGAGGCTGGCGAGTCCACGGATCCATCTCGCCCCGGTACCGTCGTCGCGCGCTACCGACTCGCCACCGAGACCGATATCGAGGCGGCCGTGCAAACGGCGAAAGCCGATCCGGCGGGCTGGCGATCATTGTCGGCCAGGGAACGTTCGGCGGTGCTCGGCAAGGTTGCGCACCGGCTCCGTCTCGCACGCGGCGAACTCATGGGGGCCGCAATGGCAGAGGGCGGCAAGGTCTTCGAGCAATCGGATTCGGAAGTCTCGGAAGGCATCGACTTCTGCGAGTACTATCGACGAACGGCTGTCGCGTTCGACAGCCTGGATAGTGTCGAAGCAACGGGCCGCGGTGTCGTTGCCGTGATTCCGCCGTGGAATTTTCCGATCGCGATTCCGATTGGCGGGGTCGCTGCCGCGCTCGCGGCTGGCAACACTGTCATTCTCAAACCCGCATCCAACACGGTGCTGACCGCCTACCTCTTCTGCCAGTGCTTCTGGCGCGCGGGTGTGCCGCGCGAAGTGCTGCAGTTCGTGCCCTGTGACGGTAGCTCTGTCGGCTCGCGACTTGCGAGCCACGATGACGTTGACGTTGTCATCCTGACCGGCGGCACCGACACGGCGTTGGGGATGCTCGATGCCAAGCCTGACATGGACCTGCTTGCCGAGACAGGCGGAAAAAACGCGACCATCGTGACGGCGATGTCCGATCGCGATCTCGCGATCGCGCATGTCCTGCAGTCCGCGTTCGGCCACGCGGGACAAAAGTGTTCAGCTACCTCGTTGCTTATTCTCGAGGAGGAGGTCTACGACGACCCGAAGTTCAAGCGCGCGCTCGAGGACGCCGCCGATAGTATCCCGGTCGGCCCCGCCTGGGAGCCGCAATCAATCATGGGTCCGCTGATCCGGCCGCCCGGCCGCGACCTCGAACGCGGCCTTAAGCAACTCGAGCCCGGCGAGGAGTGGCTGGTCAGACCAAGAAGTCTGCATGACAATCCCGCTCTCTGGTCGCCCGGCATCAAGTGGAACGTCCAGCCGGGCAGCTTCACACACATGACCGAATTGTTTGGCCCGGTGCTGGGGGTTATGAAAGCGAAGGACCTCGGTGAAGCCATCGACTTGGTGAACCAGACCGGCTACGGCCTGACGTCCGGCCTCGAGAGTCTTGACGACCGCGAGCAGGCGGAATGGCGCGACCAGATCCGCGCCGGCAACCTGTATATCAATCGTGCGACGACGGGCGCGATCGTGCTACGCCAGCCCTTTGGCGGCATGGGCAAAAGCGCTTTTGGGCCGGGCATCAAGGCAGGCGGCCCAAACTACGTCGCGCAGTTGATGACGTTCAAGCCGACGGCCGTACCTGAGGGCAGCCCAGACGTCGCAAATCGGAATCTGGCTGAGCTGGTAGAGGCGCTGTCCGCCCCGGACGAATTTACGCTCGAACGCGTTAGTGCTGCCGACCGCAAAGCTATCTGCGAGGCAATCCGCAGTTACGATTCAAACTACGCGCGGGAGTTCGGCCAGGAACACGACCCGTCTAAATTGATCGGGCAGGACAACATCTTCCGCTACCTGCCGGTCAGCGAGGTTCGGCTGCGGGTGCATACCGACGACTCGGGGTTCGACCTGTTTGCACGAGCCGCAGCGGCGCAGGCGGCAGGTGCGAGGATCACGGTCAGCTACCCGCAGGGTGGGCGGACTTCGATCATTGCGGTGCTCGAGCATGTGACCGAGGCCTGGGGTGGCGCGATCGAGTTCCTCGAAGAGTCGGACAATGAATTGGCGGCCGTCATCCGCAGCGGGCACACCGACCGGGTACGCTATACCGATCGCGATCGAGTCCCTGACGTTGTACTTCGCGCCGTTAGCGATACTGGCGTTTACATTGCGCGCGCACCGGTGCTCGCGGAAGGCCGCATCGAGTTGATGTGGTATCTGCGCGAACAAAGCATCAGCTTCGACTACCACCGCTACGGCACGCTCGGTGACCGTGGAGAAGAAACCAGAGCGGAGACGCTTTAGGGGCTTCGGTGATATACCTGTCTAGTTGATTTACTCGGCGGAAAACATAAGTTTTCGCATTTGCGGGGTCTTTTTGTACTGGTGCCCCTGCATGCGGCGGAGGATGTTGTCGAGCATCCGTGTCGCCGCGAGTATATGAGGGCCCTTGTTAAGCATGACGCAATCGGCACGCTGTGACAGCGCTGCATCTGATATTTCCGCACGTGAGGGTTCGCCCTTTTTGGCCTTGTGCTCTAACACCTGGGTGGCCCAAATGACTGGAACTTGAGCGGCTTCGCATAGCCAGAGTATCTCTTCCTGAAGCTCGGCAAGACGCTCCCAACCTGCTTCTATTGCCAAATCGCCCCGAGCAATCATGATCGCTATTGGGTAGCTGCGCATTGCGGTCAGCAGCAATAGTGGCAGGTTCTTGAAGCCTTTCTTGGTTTCAATCTTGATCATGAGACCAAGGTCATTTGCGCCCTTCGTCAACAGCTCATCCTGGAGCGAGATGATATCCGCAGGTAGTTTGACGAAGGACTGGTTGACGGCGTCGGCATGATCGCTAATGAATTGGATGTTCTCCTTGTCCAGCGCAGTCAAACTCGGCAGTCGTATGTCGCTGTCAGGGAAGTTGATTCCACGATCGCCACGCAGGCGGCTACCCGTTGGTTTAGCCTTGGTTACCGTCATCTCGAGACATACATCACTGATCGACTTGACGACGCCTGAAATCTTGCCGTCGTTCAATGAGATTCGGTCACCTGCGGAGACAAAGTCGAACACTTCAGGCAGTCGACAGGAGATATGGGCGGGCTCGATAACTCTTCCATCGGAATCTTCGACTGCCGGCTCGCCAGGAATAGGGTCCCGGTCGAGAAACATCGTGTCACCTGGGCGCAACAGGATCGGCTGTTCGACCTCTGGCAAATTACCCACACGGTAAGTCAATTTCTCGCCTTCGACTTTGCGACACAGGCGCAGTTTTATTCCAGTGGCAAGGTAGGCACCCTTGTAAATCTCGAGGACGCAACCGTTTTCGTCTTTGCCGACGACCTTGAATTTTCTTTTTTTGCCGCGTGTATCTTTGAAGCGAATCTCATCGCCGTCGTGTGCATACTTGATCAAGTCGCGTGGAACTGGCACTACCGCCACCTTTGTTCCGCGCCAGACAGTGTCGTCGGGAATAAAGCGAACTCGCCGAGGGGCAATCGTCCGGCCCATGGGATCTCTTCGTGGACGGATGTGAAAGATCTTGGGGCCTGGTTTGAGATTGCCGGTGCGAATCTTCGGGCCTGCGAGATCCATGACAATTCTGCAGTCCTTATGTGTCTCGTCGCTGGCTTTGCGAACATTGCGGACCATATTGGCCCACACATCTTTATCATCGTGTGCGCAGTTGATTCTCGCGACGCTCATTCCAGCTGCAAGCATTTCTGTAACAAACGGGTAATTGCTGCCGGCCTCACGCGGCAATGTGATCATGATGCTCACATCGCGACCATCCGGTGCTTCACCAAGTATTGCCTTCTTATGGGCGTTCGCTCCCGGAATTCTGAGGCTGAGTGCCTCGGGCTCGAAGTCGTCGGCTGCGGCCGCCTCTCCTGTCATCGATTGCAATGCTGTTTGCACAGCATGCAGCGATGCCATCACATTGCGCTCGGCCCGGTCCAGTGACGAAAGGCCCAGAATCGTCAGGGTCTCCTGAAGCTCCTGGATGTCGCTTCCCCTCAGCGCCAGGTAATGCACGAGATTGCGGGCGCTGTCCCGGTACTCCGGATGCACGGCTAACAGCTCAGCGGCGTACCTGGATTCAGATTCCTGGCATCGTTCAATGAGTTCCCGCAGCTGGGCGTCTACCACTGCGATTATGTCGGACTTAGCCACGCGGCAAATTCGGGTAAGTCAACGCCATCATGTATTCGGCGGCCTTAGTGACCGTTGCCTCGTCTAGCGTAGTGTCACCGCCCTTTGCGGGCATTTCGTTATATCCGCTTCTGGCGTGCTCGAACAAGACTGCTTCCCACAGCCAGGATCGACCTTCCCAAGCAACGCTGTCTGCCGTCTTCGGCGCGCCGTTAAGTCCCTCTTCGTGGCAGCCGGCGCATAAATCCTCGTATGCGCGTTGTCCGATCACCTGGGCACTATCGAACGTGCCAATGTCTTCAGGTTCGGACTGAGTCAGCGCCGGCTCACCAGTGCCACTTTTGGCACAGCCGGTCAGCATCCACACTAGAAATAGTGATGCGATGTACCGATTCATTTGAATCACCTCCTCATGCCACATCGTGCTACTCGCGCAGCGTGCGGCGCAATCGTGGAAGTCCCGTATCAATCACCCCAGCATTATTCGCAGAAGCTGAATATTGCGGCCGCAATTCCGACGTAAGTCGCTAGAATTCTTAACATATTCAGAGTCACTGTTGCCGACATCGTGTTGGCGTGGATCGTTTTAACATCGAGAGTGACGATTGGCGCAATATGAATAACGTTTACAAACCTGACCATTCATAATACCCACCATTAACATGTGACAAGAAAGGCAAGGCAGATGGGCGAAGCAGCAGACAGGGATCTTTTCAAGGCAACCTTGCCGTTCGGCGTTGAGTCGGTAAAGACCAGCTGGTGGG
>CAYWYT010000155.1:0-6475 GCA_964462665.1 uncultured Woeseiaceae bacterium
TCGCGCAGTCGGTCCAAATACTCCCAGGTCATTCCTGACATGTCCCAATCTGCGCTCGCCAAACCAGTGCCCATATACATCGGCTTGGTCGCATCCCGATCATCGGGCCCTGAACCGTGGCAAGCACTGCAATCACGATCATCGGTCCTGGAGAACTCACCCATCAATACGCGGTTGCTGCCAGCGTTTAGATCAACCGTTAAGACCACGACCTTTGCACCGGCGTCTTGGGCTCGAAGTAACATGGTCTTCGCGGTTGACCATTTATTGGTCGGGTAGAGTTGAAACCAAACCGGTTCGCCGCGTGCACTGATCACATCCTCAATGGAGTGTGAAGATACGTTCGACAATATCTGCAGTTGCCCCTGCGTCTTCGCAGCACGCGCGCTTGCGAGCTCGCCATCGGCATGAAACGCTTTTTGGCTACCAACCGGCGCAAGTAAGATTGGCGAGCTGATGGGCTGGTCCAGCAACTTAGTGGCAAGACTTACGTTTGACGTATCGACCATCCGCATCGGGCGCAGGTATACACGTTCAAATGCCTCGCGATTAGCGACCAGCGTTTCATTGCCATCTGTCCCTGTTGCTAAATAACCATAGTGAGAGGTGGGCAATACCTGCTTTGCGACATTGTGAAAATCGAAAACATCCAGCGCGTCTGCCGGCGACTTGATTAAGTACTCCGACAATTGAATCGTATCCAGCGACTCCTCTGCGACGAGTCTTCCCGCCGTTGTAAGGCCAAGTAACGGGCTTGCTGCGAGAAATTGTAAAAACTGCCTACGTGCAAGAGCTTCCATATGATTTCCTTTGATCACAAGTTTCGTCTGGCGATCGCTAACTACCCGCTAGACCGCTTTAAGTAATACATAGACGGCACCAGTGCCGCCGTCGACTTGGCGCGCGGATACAAATGCCAATACGGCATCCCATTTTCGCAGCCAGCGATCGACGCCTTTCTTGATCACGGGTCCGCGCTCTCCGGATCCCAGCCCCTTGCCATGCACGATCCGGATGCAGAGTTTGTTGTTGCGGGCGCAGCGATACACGAATTTCTCGAGGCGCGGCTTTGCTTCGGCCAGCGTCATGCCGTGTAGATCAATCTCGGCCTGAATGGCGTAGCTCCCTCGTGTGAGCATGCGCATCGTGGTTCGCCCGACGGTCGCGCGCTGAAAACGCAGTGCTGCGCCGCTGCTCTCCTCAAGGTCGTCGATATCGACGTCCAGGCTCTCATCCAGTGCTGCGTGCTCGTCAGCACGGGCAAAGCGGGCCTTCGGCTTTGGTTTCTTAGTGGGCGCAGGTATGCGTTCCTCTGCCTTGAGTGGCTTGGCGTCCGACATAAGTCGTTGAAACAGATTTTCGTCGTCATCAGTCAAGATCAGCGTTGCTCAAGCTATGGTGTTGCGGGGACATTGAGTATAGTGAGCGCGTCTCAAGCCGCCAATGCAAAGTGTCACTAATAATATAATGAAAATCCTTGTAAGTAATGACGACGGCTATCTCGCGACGGGGATCAATGCCCTGACTGACGAGTTAGCCAAGATCGCGGACGTGGTAGTTGTAGCGCCGGATAGAAATCGATCCGCGGCCAGCAGCTCGCTAACGCTGAATGACCCGCTGCGCGTTTCCAAGACCGCTGAGAACCGCTATCGGGTCAATGGTACGCCGTCCGACTGTGTGCATTTGGCGCTAACGGGCTTTCTGAAAGACGAGCCTGACCTGGTCGTATCCGGCATAAATCACGGCGCTAACCTGGGTGATGACGTTATTTATTCCGGAACGGTAGCGGCAGCAATGGAAGGCCGTTTTCTGGGTTTTCCATCAGTCGCGGTGTCACTGGTTGGTCCCGAGCAAAAGCACTTTGATACTGCGGCTCGTGTCGCGGCTGAATTAGTGCAGCGGCTGAGCCGGCATTTATTGCCATCGGACTTTATCCTTAACGTAAATGTCCCGGATCGGCCGTATGAAGAATTGAACGGCATAGAGGTCGCAAGGCTGGGTTTTCGCCACAAGTCCGAGAACGTCGTTAAATCGACCGACCCTCACGGGCGGACGATTTTTTGGGTAGGCCCGGCAGGGCCTGGTCAGGACGCGGGCGAGGGCACTGATTTTCACGCGCTCGAACGCGGGGCTGTAGCGGTAACGCCCCTTAAAGTGGATTTGACGCGACACGAGGCCCTCCCTGAGCTCGAGGAGTGGTTGCAGGGTGACTGACGCGCGCGCGGGAGCTCGAGGCATTGGCATGACTTCGGCTCGTACCAGAGACCGACTCGTGCAACGCCTGGTTGATCAGGGCATTCGCTCCCCGGAGGTTCTGGAAAGAATCCGCAACGTACCCAGACATCTATTCGTCGATGAAGCGCTAGCCAGTCGCGCCTATGAGGATACGGCTCTGCCGATCGGTTTGGGACAGACCATCAGCCAACCTTTCGTAGTTGCAAGAATGACTGAGGCCTTGCTGGCCGAATTTGATGGCGAGAAAGTACTCGAGATTGGTACTGGATGCGGTTACCAAACGGCGGTGATGTCGCCGTTGGTGAAAAAGATTTACACGGTTGAACGGCTGTCCGAGTTGCAACGCAAGACGCGCGAGCGTCTGCATCATCTTGATATCTCCAATGTGCAGTACAAACCGGGTGACGGCTGGGAAGGGTGGCCGAAATACGGCCCTTATGACGGTATCATTGTAACCGCCGCGGCGACCGAGCTGCCCGAGAAACTGTTGCAGCAAATGGCGGACGGTGGACGCATGATCATCCCGGTCGGGCCGCCCGGTAAACAAGAGCTTATGTTCGTTACGCGCAAGAGCGACCGCTTCGAGCAAGTATCGCTCGGTGCTGTGAGCTTCGTTCCGTTGATACCGGGATGAGATTATTTGGACCCATATATGACCGCGTTATTGAATGGTCTCGTCATCGCTATGCAGAGCGATACCTCGCTATTTTGAGTTTTGCCGAGTCGTCGTTCTTTCCAATCCCGGTCGATGTCATGTTGGCGCCAATGTGTCTGGCGGAGCGAAAGAAAGCCTGGCGGTATGCAACCATCGCAACGGTATTCTCCGTGTTGGGGGGCGTGGCAGGCTACGCCATCGGCGTCGTCGGATTCGAATTGATCGAACCGTGGCTGCGCGGGTCGCACTACTGGTCAGCGTATGAAACCAGCACGGACTGGTTTGATCGCTACGGCGTGTGGGTGATATTCGTCGCGGGTTTTTCACCGATTCCCTATAAGGTATTCACAATCGCCGCGGGCGTTGCGGCGCTGAATCCGCTGCTGTTTTTTGTGGCGTCGGTTTTTGGTCGTGGAGCGCGCTTCTTTCTGGTCGCAAGTTTAATCGTCTGGGGTGGTGATCGGTTGGAAGATACGCTGCAAACACATGTCGAGCGTATTGGGTGGGCGGTCGTCGTTGCAGTGCTGGCTGTCATCGCCTGGTTCATGGTCCGTGATTGATGCGAATTCAGGCAATCATCTTGCTGTGCGTCCTGATGTTTCTCGGCGGGTGCAGTTCCGGACCTACCTGGAGCTCGCAACCTGACCAACACATTGTGCGCCGCGGCGAGACCTTGTTCGCGATCGCGTGGCGGTACGGAAAAGACCCGGCACAGGTGGCGCGCTGGAACCAACTCGGTAATGGATCCCTAATTTACCCGGGGCAGGTTATTCGCCTCACGCCGCCAAGCGGCAGCAGCAGACGCTCGACCACGACAGCCACGACTAAGACTCCGTCTAAACCACTACCAAAAGTACCAACGCAGCCACCGCCACCCTGGGTCTGGCCGACGACTGGCAATGTCAGTGTTCAATTTGGCGGAAAACCGGGTACCGGCACCGGCATATTGATCGATGGCAAAGTAGGTCAGGCCGTTAACGCTGCGGCATCGGGTACCGTGGTGTATGCCGGCAGTGGACTGATTGGCTACGGGCAGCTTATTATCATCAAACATAACGACACCTACCTAAGTGCCTACGGGTACAACGCGTCGCTGCTGGTAAAAGAAAGTCAGACAATAAAGAAAGGCCAGCGCATAGCGACTATGGGAGAGGGGCCGGAACGCAAGGCGCGACTGCATTTTGAGATCAGACGCAACGGCAAGCCAGTTAACCCGCGACAGTATTTGCCTGCGAGATAACCCGACTTCGGTCTGACCATTAGCATCGTTCCCTGCTACACGGGGAGTTAATTTGGCGACGTCACTGGATGCGACCAAGATTTATCTCAGCGAGATAGGTATTTCGCCACTCCTTACTGCGGACGAAGAAAAACACTATTCCCGATTGGCGCTAGGTGGCGATGAAGCGGCACGTCATCGCATGATCGAAAGTAATCTTCGGTTAGTTGTGAAAATCGCACGCCGTTACCTGAATCGTGGGTTGCCGCTCCTGGACCTCATAGAAGAGGGCAATCTTGGACTGATACACGCCGTCGAGAAATTTGATCCCGAACGCGGCTTTAGATTCTCGACATACTCGACGTGGTGGATTCGACAAACGATCGAGCGCGCGATCATGAATCAATCCGGAACGGTCAGGTTGCCGATTCATATCATCAAAGACATCAACTCCTGTTTGCGTGTCGCCAGGACTCTGCGTCAGGAACATGATAAAGAACCCACAACCGCAGAGATCGCGGAATATTCAGGTCGCGACGTGGAGGAGGTAGAGCGCCTCATGTCGCTGCACAACCGCGTTACGATTCGGGCCGGGAACTCCGACGACGATACCGGACCGGTCGACCGACTCGAAGCGAAACGTTCGGCGGAGCCGTCACGCTGCGCGGAAAACGATACGGTCAAGAAAATAGTGGATCGTTGGGTATGTGAACTTGACGAAAAGCAACGCGCGGTCGTCGACCGACGCTTTGGTTTGCACGGATGTCATCGTGCGACGCTAGAGCAAATCGGTGAAGAAATCGGCGTTACCCGCGAACGTGTACGACAGATTCAACTCGACGCATTGAAAAATCTAAAGACCATGATGGAAAGTCATGGCATCTCCGGCGATATCATTCTCGACTAGCGGTATGAACGTCGGCTCACGATTGGCCTGAGATTGCTATATCCTGTCTTCCGACCAACGGGAGCACTAATGAAAACTCAGTCATCAATCTTACGCCCAACAATTTTTCTCGCAATGCTGGGTGTGCTAGTCGCAGCCTGCAGCGGCGAACAAGACGCGGCCGAACCAATCGTCCAAACCACAGCACCGCAGTCTGAGCTGCTGCCGCATCAGCAAATGGCTAAAGACATTCTTCGGGAGCTCGTCGAGATCGATACCACGCAGGCGGGTAACACGACAATCGCAGCGGAAGCGATTGCTGCTCGCTTGCTCGCGGAAGGTTTCGCTGAGGAGGATATTCAGGTTATCGGACCTACAGCGGACCGCAGCAACTTGGTCGTTCGTTACAGAGGACGCGAATCAGGTCGGCAGCCTATCCTGCTGCTCGCGCATCTTGATGTAGTTGCGGCAGATCCGGCGGACTGGGAGTTGGACCCGTTCGTACTTACTGAGCGAGATGGCTACTTCATTGGAAGAGGCACCCGAGATGACAAGGACGAGGCGTCAGTTCATATCGCAAATCTGATTCGACTCAAGCGCGAAGGGTTTCAACCGGACCGCGACATAATTGTCGCGCTGACTGCAGACGAAGAAACCGGCGACCAAAATGGCGTTACGTGGCTATTAGAAAATCACCGAGATTTGATCGAGGCCGAATTCGCATTTAGTGAAGGAGGCGACGGTGTCATTCGCGATGGTAAGCACGTCGCGAACCTCGTACAAGCTACTGAGAAAGTCTACATTACGTATATATTGGAGACGACTGATCCCGGTGGCCACAGTTCGGTTCCACGAAAAGACAATGCCATCTACCGAATCGCCGATGCGCTAATTCGAATTCGTGCACACGATTTCCCCATTGTTTTGAATGAAGTGACGTCGATGTATTTTGAGCGTTCGGCTGACCTGGCCGACGCCGAGATGGCGAATGCGATGCGCGGTATCACGCAGTACCCAGTTGATCCCGCGGCTGCGGCGTATCTGGTCCAGACGCCTACTTATAACGCGCTGTTACGCACAACCTGTGTCGCGACGTTGGCAGAAGCAGGGCACGCGGAGAATGCACTACCGCAACGAGCGCGAGCGACAATCAACTGCCGTATGTTGCCGACCGAAAGCTCCGCTGCTGTGCGCGAGACTTTGACAACGGTCATTGGTGATCCAAGGATTTCAGTGACAGAGACGTATCCGGCGATAGCATCTCCGCCATCGCCGTTAACGGATGAACTGCTTGTCGCAATTGAAGATCTAACCGAAAAATACTGGCCGGGAGTCCCAGTCATCCCGACGATGGGTACGGGCGCGACCGACGGCTTGTATCTGCGCAACGCGGGCATTCCAGTATATGGCGTCGCAGGAATTTTCTACGATATAGCGGCAGACACCCGGCATGGTCTGAACGAGCGCGTGCAAGTCAAAG
>CAYWYT010000156.1:0-6450 GCA_964462665.1 uncultured Woeseiaceae bacterium
CTTCTCGGCGCCGACCGTGCACGCATACTTGCTGCTTACGTTTACAGTCTCTCCGCTCAGTAAGTCGGGCGTACGAAATGGACTCAGACTGGTCACGTGACACGCAAAAGATCGCAGTCCTGAGCTGGATTACGTTTCTGGCAGCAGCCGTATTCACAATGCTGTTCTTCGCGTTTGTCGACCCGCTAGTTATCGTCGACGCGATCGACCTGACGCTGTTTGAGAGTAGCAACGCCGGCTATGCGATCGGCTTTTTCTTTTTTTGGGCGAACGGCTGGGTCGCAGGGTGGCTGACGCTCAGGCTTGTCCGACGCAAACGCAGCGGTCCCAATGCAGAATCGAAGACTCCCTAGTCATGGCAGAAAAAACCGGCGGCGAGTACGAATACGGAAAACTTTATCGTAGCGAGGATAAGGTCTATCCGCGCGAGGTAAAGGGCCGCTTCGCAACACTGCGTCGCGCTGCAATGTTCGTTTTGCTCGGCGCATTTTACGGCGGACCCTGGCTCATCTGGGAGGGCCGCCAGGCTATATTGTTTGATCTGCCGGCGCGTAAATTCTATGTGTTCGGCATGACGCTGTGGCCACAGGACTTTGTCTACCTCGCCCTACTGTTGATCATCCTCGCCGTCAGTCTGTTTTTCTTTACCGCCATTGCAGGCCGGCTTTGGTGCGGGTTCGCTTGCCCGCAGACTGTCTGGACCGAAGCATTTACCTGGATCGAAAGTGCGATCGAGGGCGATCGCGGCAAACGCATCAAGCTCGACAAGGCACCGTGGACTTTTCCCAAAATTCGCAAGAAAGTATTCAAACAGATTTGCTGGATCACCCTGGCCCTGTTTACAGGCTTCAGTTTCGTTGGCTATTTTTCGGCGGTACGGCCACTTGCCGTTGATTTAATCAACTTTGACGCCAATACCTGGTCTGTTTTCTGGGTATTTTTCTACGGTTTCGCAACCTATGGCAATGCCGGCTTCATGCGCGAGCAGGTCTGCAAATACATGTGCCCATATGCGCGATTCCAGGGCGCCATGTTCGACCACGATACGCTCATCATCACCTACGACGGCGAGCGTGGTGAGCCACGTGGCGGTCGTCGCCGTGGGTCAGAAGCGAAAGCGCAGGGCCTGGGCGATTGCGTCGACTGCACGATGTGTGTGCAAGTGTGTCCGACCGGCATTGATATTCGCGAGGGCCTGCAATACGAATGCATCGCCTGCGCGGCCTGTATAGACGCCTGCGATACCATCATGGACAAGGTCGGCTCACCCCGCGGACTAATTCGCTACAGCACCGAGAGCGCGCTCGAACACAAGTCCTATCGCCTGATCCGACCGCGGACATTGGTATACACCGGTATCCTCGTGTTGTTGCTAGGGACGATGGTCACAACGGTGGCGCTGCGGAAACCCGCTATCATGGACGTGATCCGAGACCGCAATGCGCTGTATCGAGATGTTGGACGAATGGGTATTGAGAACACCTTTACGATTCGCATCATCAACAAGCAGAATGAGGGGCATACCTACACTCTGAGTGTCAGTGGAGTGGAGGGCATTGAACTAAGAACGCCAGCGGAAATGTACATCGCGGGCGAATCGATTGAGACTCTTCCTGTTTCTGTCGTAGTCCCACATGAATTCGCCGACGGTGGCAATGTAATCAGATTTGAACTCAACAGCACAGATGGCAGTGACATCGCCCTTATTGAAGAAAGTCGATTCCGCGGACCGACCGAGAGTTACTAGATGCGAGCAATATCCGACAACAAAATCGCAGAGCAAGAAGACTGGCGCCGCAATCCGTGGGTATGGCTGATCATTGCGATTCCGTCCCTAACCGTTATCGGTTGCGCGTTGACCATGTACCTTGCTCTCTCCCACCCACATATAATGGTTGACGGCTATGCCACACAGACGCCGACCGCAGACGGAAGCCAAGATAGCGGCTCAAAGTAATGAGCCCGAGCAGTGAGTGCTTTCATTGTGGTGATACGTTGCCGCCCGGCGATGCGATAAACGCCAGACTCGATGGCAAAGACCAACCCATGTGCTGTCTCGGCTGCAAAGCCGTTGCGGAGTTTATCGAAGCCAGCGGGCTAAATGCTTTCTACGAGTTTCGCAGCCAACCTGATACCGACCTGAACCTCACGCCCGAGGACGGAGCCTGGCTGCACTTTGATGACGAAGACCTGTTGAGTCGTTACGTCAGCCAGAATGGGGATATTGCCGAGACAACTGTAGATATCGGCGGCATGTATTGCTCCGCCTGCGTCTGGTTGCTCGACAACGCAATGCAGCAACAACCCGGCGTGGGTGCAGTCGATGTGAATCCGGCGGTTCGTCGTGCCGTCATTCGCTGGAACATAGCAGAACTGAAATTCAGCGAATTGCTGCAGGCGATCGCGCGTATTGGTTTCAAACCATCGCCGGTCGGCATCGGACACGACATCGACGCCAAGACGGGCGAGTACCGACTGGCATTGAAACGATTGATCGTTGCTGCTGCGGCGGGCATGCAAGTGATGATGTTCGCGGTCGCGCTGTACGCCGGCGACTACTTTGGCATCGACGACAATATTGAGCGCTTCCTGCGAATTATCAGTTTGCTGGTTACCTTGCCGATCATTCTCTATTCCGCGCGCCCTTTTTTCATCGGTGCATGGCGTGGACTGCGTGCGCGCACACCGGGCATGGACTTGCCCGTCTCAATCGCGATCATTTCCGCATTCGTCGCTTCTACTTTCGCGACCTGGTCAAACAGCGGCGATATTTATTTTGACTCAGTCGCGATGTTCGTACTTTTCCTCAGCACTACGCGTTTCCTCGAAATGCGGGCACGTCATCGATCCACTGATCACGCTACTGCACTCGCGCAACTTCTTCCCGATACCGCGATTCGCATTGATGACGGTACGGCCAGCAAAGTGGCGCTGGATCGACTCCGCGTCAACGATACGATCAGTATTCTTCCCGGCGATGTAATTCCAATCGACGGTGAGATTCTGAGCGGTTCTCTGGAAGTTGACGAGTCGATGCTTAGCGGTGAGTCGCTGCCTGTTCGTCGTCAACCAGCTGATTCTATTTTTGCCGGCGCGATTGTGCGCTCCGGTAACGCCACAGTCAGAGTCACTCAAACCGGCGCCAGCACCAGCCTTGCAGAGATTGGGCGAATGCTGGAAAGGGCCAAAGCCGACCGCCCGCCTGTTGCGCTGCTGGCCGACCGCATAGCGGGAAAATTCGTCGTCGTGGTCATTACCATTTCTGCTTGCGCAGGTATCGTTTGGTATTGGATCGATGCATCTCGTGCCTTCGAGGTTGTACTCGCTACATTGGTTGTCACCTGTCCTTGCGCCCTTGCACTGGCAACGCCCGCGGCGCTCGCAGCAGCCGCGTCGCGGTTAGCGCGAAACGGGTTCCTACTGGTTAGATCCCGCATCCTTGAAGTCCTAAGTCAGCCAACGACCATCGTTTTTGATAAGACCGGAACGCTGACCGAAGGGCGGCCTGTTGTTCTGCAAACAAAGTTGCTGACAACAAACTATGACGATCAAACCGTTCTGAGAATCGCGGCAACGCTGGAAACAGCTTCAGAGCATGTGCTCGCGCGCGCTTTTGCGGAACACTACGACGCAACTACACCCGAACCGTCCGAAATTTCTACCATAGCGGGTTCCGGCGTAGCAGCATCGCTAGCTGGGAAACGCTATCGCATTGGCAAGGCCACGTATGTCGCGGAGCTCAGCCAGTCATCCTTGCCTGAACATGACGACGACCCTCGCTGGACCCAGGTTTATCTGGGCAACGACGACGAAGTTCTCGCATGTTTTAGTATTGGTGATGACCTTAGAAAAGACGCGCTGCAAGCGATCGAGCAATTGAAGAAATCTGGATTCACTCCGATCATCGCGAGCGGCGACCGGGAGTCTGCTGTGCGCGATGTGGCGACGCAGTTGAATATCGAAACCTGGCACGCTGGTCTGACGCCGGCTGACAAGTTGCAGTTACTCGCCGATCTGCAGCGGGACGGCAAACCCGTTGTCATGGTGGGCGATGGTATCAATGACGCACCTGTACTCGCAGCCGCCGATGGCTCTATCGCGCTCGACAGTGGCACCGCCCTGGCCAGAGCCAGCGCGGACGCCGTTTCGCTGGGTCGATATCTTGGTACGATCAATACAGCGATCCAGGTCGCGCAGAAGACGCGTCGGGTTATTCGACAAAACATCACTTGGGCTATCATCTACAATGCCACAGCAATACCGCTTGCGATCAGTGGTGTGTTGATGCCATGGATGGCAGCAATCGGAATGTCACTTAGCTCACTGATCGTCGTTTTCAACGCCTTACGTTTACAACGCATGCCGGAAGCACAGTCATGAATATTTTGTATTTACTTATTCCTCTCGGCCTACTGTTACTCGGCACTGCCGTTGCAGCGTTCTTCTGGGCCGTTGGGTCCGGACAATTCGATGACCTCGATTCACCCGGCATGAGCGTCATAATGGATGACGACACTAAGCCCAAGAGCGAATGACGCAAGATCTGGCAATCGTCGCCGCGCTGTTAGCCGGATTCTTTGGTAGCACTCACTGCATTGGTATGTGTGGGGCTGTGGTGGTCCTGTTCGAGGGCCGTTCGCCTGACGCTGCAAAGTCGGGCGCCTGGGTGCGCCGCCTTTCGTACAACGTAGGTCGACTCTGTTTCTACGCTCTGCTTGGAAGTGTTGCTGGAATAAGCGGCGCCGTTTTGACAAAGACTATCGGTATTTCGCAAGGCCTGATGCTGTTGCGACTACTTGCCGCGGCACTAGTGATAGCAATCGGACTGAACCTGATGTTCGACTGGCGCCTGACGCGATTCCTTGAAACTGCGGGAACGGGACTTTGGAGTAAATTATCGCGGCTGGCGAAATATGTCTTGCCGGCCAACACACCGGGACGTGCGCTATCCGCCGGCTTCCTTTGGGGTGCACTGCCGTGTGGACTGGTGTACAGCGCCGTCGCGATCGCCGCGACTACAGGTAGTCTGGCGGGCGGCGCCGCGACCATGTTCGCGTTTTGGCTCGGAACCTTGCCAGCCATACTGCTGATTGGTACGTCTGCGCAACAATTAAGTCGTTTTAAGTCTCACAAGACGTTTCGCCGAGTGGCGGGATTTGTTGTAATCTTGATCGGACTCGCTGCTTTGATACCGTTCGGCTCGACGTCGAGCGAACATCAACATCATTCCGCAAACCCTTTGAACCCGATTTCGGAGAAGATATCGCTATGCTGACACGTCGTGCTTACCTCAAAAATACCGCCTTATTGGGAGCCGCATGCGCCCTGCCTTCCGGATTTTTGCAAGCCTTTGAAAGCAGCGATCTCATTACTCGAGCAATTCCAAAGACAGGCGAGAAACTACCGGTTGTTGGACTCGGTAGTTCAGCAACGTTTAGACAAGTCGCACAAAGTGAAGACATAAGCGCCTTGCGAAGCGTATTGGAAACACTGATCGAGAACGGCGGATCGGTATTCGACACCGCTCCGGGTTATGGAGCCTCCGAAGAAGTTGCCGGCCAAATCGTGCAGAACTCCGGTCTCAGCGACAAAGTGTTTTGGGCCACCAAGGTTAACGTTGCCGGTCGCGGCGGGGGTACAGCGGATCCGGAACGTGCTCGCGCACAAATCGCGGACTCGTTTAAATACGTCGGCAAAGATCCGATCGACTTGATGCAAGTGCACAACCTCGGCGATCTTGCGACGCAAGTTCCGATCCTGCAGGAATTGAAAGAAGACAAGAAACTTCGCTATATCGGAACAACGTCGACTCGCGCAAGCAACTACCCGGTGCTCGAGAAAGCAATGCGAGATTATCCGCTAGACTTTATTGGCGTCGACTACGCCATCGACAATCAAGGCGCGGCCGAAAAGATCTTGCCATTGGCACAGGAACTCGGAATCGCGACACTGATTTATGTGCCGTTCGGACGGAGCCGCTTGTTTTCAAGAGTGAGTGGAGTAGAGGTACCCGAATGGGCGCGGGACTTTGGCATCGATAGTTGGGGCAAATTTTTCCTCAAGTACATCGTCTCGCACCCCGCCGTCACCTGCGTCACTCCGGCAACGAGCAAACCAAAGAACATGCTGGACAATATCGGCGCGGCCTACGGCGAACTGCCTGACGAAGCGACGCGCATGAAAATGGCGGCGCTTATTGACGGCTTGCCAGGCGGCTAGAAAAGGCCCTAACCGTGAGGATTCGCAGACATGGTATTTTTTGCACTGCAGACTAAGCGGGTGTAAGTAATAGCGGCAAAGATACTGGTCCGCGCACCGAAAGGCTGCGTTTGAACTTAACCTCATCGGTAACCAGCTCTATGGATTTCGTTTTCTCCAAAAGAGCCAGAAACACTATCTCCATATCCAGACGTGATAAATGGTTACCCATACATAAATGGGCCCCTCGAC
>CAYWYT010000157.1:0-4954 GCA_964462665.1 uncultured Woeseiaceae bacterium
CTTATCCCGGCGTTGCAACAAGGTGAGATCGACATCATTGCTGCCGGTATGGCGATTACGGCAGCTCGCGCACTGCAGGTGGAATTTACCCAGCCGTCAGCAATATCGGGTGTCGGCATCGCTACCAATACAAAAATGACCAAAGACATCGAAACGCTTGCGGACCTCAACCAGAGCGACATCGTTATTGCCGCTGTCACCGGTACGAAGTCCTATAGCATTGCGGACATGTTCTTCGATAAGGCGACCATCAAGGCATACGCAACTCCGGCGCTCGCTGAGACGGAAGTCCTGGAAGGTCGCGCACACGTCTACCTTGCTGGAATGCCAGCTGCCCGTTACCTGGCACGCAGAGCCAGCGACAAAGTTGATGTGCCGGTCGACAAGCCGCTTCTTGCACACAGTGAAGCGATTGCCGTCCGCAAGGGTGAACAAGGGCTGCTAAACTTTCTGAATGCATGGATAACCGCGAAGCAGAGCGACCAATGGATGGCGACGACTCGTAGCTACTGGTTCGAAGCCATGAGCTGGATAGGGGAACTGAAGTAGTAATGTTGGTATCGCGTAACAAGTCGTTCTTAAGGGCTGCGGTTACCGCGGTGATCCTGATTTATGCGGGCGTCGTGTTCGCGCAGGAGGAGGAAGCTGAGCCAACTGAGGACGCGACCGATGAGGTCATTGCGACGGAGGAGGCCATTGAGGAAGTCGTGGTGTACGCGTACAAGCCCGGTGACGAAATCGATATGGACGCGAGATACGCAGAACTTTTTCGCACCAGAGCAGCGGCAGAACTCGACCGGCTGGAAGTACTCGACGAGGAGTACAAGTGGCGAGTGGCTATGTCAGAAGGCGAGTCTGAGTCGCGAATCAAGTGGGGTTATAACCCGGAAGCTGAGATGAGCATGCGACGCGACACCTCGCTCACAGACTTGCCCACGGATCAGGTTAAGCCAGCGACACTGTTCAGGGTCCAATTCTAGTTTTTGCGAGTGTAAGCTCGGGGCTGCCGAATTTATTTGCGTATGCGTGAATAGCGGGTGTGCCGCCCAGATGCATTAACAAAACTCTGCTCCCGGATTCAAACCGACCCTCTCTGGCCAGGGCTTGTAAGCCACGCAGTGCTTTACCCTCATAGACTGGATCGGCAACGAGCCCTTCGCAACCAGCGAGCAAGCGTATAATGTCGAGCGTCTCGGGCTCGGCTTCACCGTAAACGCTCTGATCTGCTGCAATGATTTCAATGTCAGCTGCGTTTACCCGGACCGATGATTCGAGCTCGGCCAGCGCCTCGTTCGCGAGATCAAGCACGCGGCCACGCTTAATGTCGGTCTCATGATCGTCGGCAACACCGATAACTTTGATGCTCTCGCCCATAAACGCGAATCCAGCAATGAGCCCCGCCTGTGTACTACTACTTCCAGTGCAATGCACGATGTAGTCAAACTGAGCTCCCTGTTGCTTGCCTTGCAGTACAAGTTCAGCTGCGCATGCCATGTAGCCAAGACTGCCCAGCCGATGCTCGGAAGCGCCAGCGGGAATCAGGTAGGGACTATGGCCGGCTTGCTTAAGCTTCTCCACGAACTCGAGTAGTGGACTTTGGTCTTCAATTGGCCGCTCGGTCTCGTCCAGATATAGCTCTGCACCCATAAGGCTACTGAGAAGAATATTCCCTGTTTGCCGGTACAGTGGACCCGCATCTCTGGTCCAGCCGAAGTGCAGTAGCGCACACTTGAGATTGTGTCGCGCCGCCGCCGCGGCTGTTTGTCGAGTGTGGTTTGACTGAATAGCGCCAGCGGTGACCAGCATGTCAGCGCCGACCTTGATCGCGTCGCCAACCAGAAATTCCAGCTTGCGGGTCTTGTTGCCGCCACCCTCTAGACCGGTTAGATCATCGCGTTTAATCCATAGGTCCGGCAGCCCCAATTTCGGACCAAAATTCTCGAGCCGATGCACCGGTGTTGGCAGCAACGCTAACGGGGCTCTGGCCCTCTGCTCCAGCGCCAGCAGCAGATCATCTCTGTGAGTTACTTCCATCGAGGTTACATCTGCACCGCTTCTGCGACTTCGATCGTACCCATCTCAAGAAACGGCGAAGCCTGCGCCATTTCGAGTGCTGCATCGAGACTGTCAGCAGTTACCTCGGTGAACCCCATTATTGGGTTCGGACCGCCACCGTCTTCAACACCATCAGCGCTGACCGTTTTTGAATCCTTGAACGGAGTGCCGGGGTTGACGACCGCATCGCCCATGCCCGCGATCCAGGCGGCGTACTTTTCCATATGCGCGGCACCTTCTTCAGGGGTTTTCGGCGTATTGCCGTTACTGTGATAAGCAAAAATATAATTTGGCATGCGTAGTCCTATTTGTGTGACCCGAAAAAGCGTTTCAACGCGTACAAGAAACCGCCAAAGCATAATAACGCACCGAAGCCGAACATCACTCGTGCAAGCGAGACATTCGTCTCGTTTGGCAGAAACGGAATACCCCCGGAGAAGCCCTCGGAAGAGGCATGAAAAGTAATCCACCCGGCTACTAGTGTGAACGACGCGAGAATAATCGCGGCGAAAAGATCGAGTGCGCGCGAATAGTTACGCAGGAATATCATCACGCCAGCGATTACAAATATCACGCCCACGAGCCCGACGATCCATATCGGTGTGTTGTTCGCCCTTTGTACAGGAATCACCCCCGACGCTGCGAGCAAAGCGTACCCACCACAGGCTATGGCGATCAACGCCAGGGCAACGTCCTTGTTGCGGAGCTTGATCAAGGGCTTTCGTCTGCGTAGCGGAGAACTTCAAAATCGCGGACAAACGTATCTTCGTTGCCGATGGTGAAGTCATTCGGATAGCCGAAACGTGCGTCGTAGGAAACCGAAGTCGGCTCCCCAGCCAGCATCGTTGTTTCGATCGCAGCAAAGAACTCATCAATCCATGCATGATTGTCGGGTTCATCCAGATACTCAACGACTGTGAACGGCTCGATATAGTCCAAAGGACAGTCGCACTGCCGCTCGACCTCGTAACGAAAAGCGGGCGGGCGTTCGGCTTCCCACTCGGCACGGCGGTCACGTAGCTCGGTTAAGGCAACTTGCTGGTCTGGCGACAAGCCCGGCTGGTGCAGGAAAAAGAAATAAGCGACGCAGATGAATAGAATGAGAAGCAACAATACGCCAGCGATGAGTGCTGTCGGCTGAGAATTACTCTTGCGTTCACTGCGGTGCTTCATTTTCGGTTCGCGAGCACGACCAGTATCAGTGCGAGTAGCGCTGGCGCTCCCTGTACATACAGTATTGAGGCCTTGGCTGTTATTGCACCGAATACACCAGCAACAACTACGCAGCTAAGAAAGAAAACTTTCAGTGCATATGCATCGGTTTTTCGTAGCAAGCTCCAAACCAGACCTGCGGCGAGGAAGCCGTTATAGAGGCCCTGGTTTGCGGCCAGCGATGAAGACTGCTGGGCAAACTCCAACGTAGTGCCGAAGGTCTCTAACCCGTACGGCTTGGTCCAGAAGAACATCTCTAATACCAAAAACCCGAAATGTTCGAGGGCAACAAAACCGACCAAAAAATCTGCGAGCTTTCTCATGTGAAATCTCCAATTGCGTCTATCTATTGTAGTCGAGACTTGGCCGCAGCGAGCAATGCTCTTGAGTAAAGCCGATGCAGCCCGAGCAACCACCGAAATGAGTTCTTCTGCACCGGAATTACTGCAGAGCCGAAATAGATACGACCGGGCGACACCATAAACCAGGATCGCGTTTGATCCCGGAAGTCGCACATCAGAAGCTGATTGTCGGCCCGATCTTCCACGTGCCAGGCTGCAAACTTGTCCCTTTCACCTTTAACTAAAGATGTAGCCTCTGCATCGGTGGAGGGCTTGGATACAGCGACCCTTAGAATGAAGCGCTCAAGCCTGAACAACCACGTGGTGTAGAAGGCAGTGACGAAATCAGCAAGCGATACGTCGCCGGATATCGTGGTTGAGTAGCAGTCAGTGTATGCACCGGACTGCACGTACTTGTGTAGCAGTGCCGTAGCAGGGAGTGCGCCTTTCTCGATCATCTAGGCTCGACGATCAGTATCGACAATGACTCGATGCATGCGCCGGTACGCAGGCAGGTAATCAGCGACGGCAAAGTGCTGCGTGCAACGGTTATCCCACATAGCCACAGCGCCTTTGCTCCAACGAAAACGCACCTGGTTGTTTGGCGTTTCGATATGTGAGAACAAATACTCAAGCAGGCGATCGCTTTCTGCTTTGAGCATGCCAACGATGTGTTGTGTGAAGGAGCGATTGACGAACAATAACTGCTTGCCGGTAACCGGATGCTTTGGCGCGATGGGATGCACTGCCGAGCCGACGCTCGCCAATGCTGCATTAAGTGCCTCGACATCGTTTGTGTCGCCGAGATAGTTGTCACGAAATGCACCCATATCATGCACGGCGGACAAGCGTGACGTTAGTGCCTGAATCTCCGGCGGCAGGGAATCAAACGCGACATACATATTGGCCCAAAGGGTATCGCCGCCTGTTTCCGGGACTTCGCGGGCGTGCAAAACCGATAGAAACGGAGTCTCCGGCTGAAAAGTTAGATCCGTGTGCCAGTCGTCTGTATCGGGCGGCCGATCACCATCATTTTCTAACAGCACAACTCGATCAAAGCCGGGGATATGTGGATAAACGGGATGCGGTTCTGCCAGCGTGCCGAAAGTCCTGGCGAATTCGAACTGATCTGCGGGTGAGAGGTCCTGGTCGCGAAAAAACAAGACGAGGTGCTTGTTAAGCGCGGCGTAAATTTGGTCGAGGGCGCTTGGCTCTAAATCACCAGAGAGCACAACGTCGTGTACTTCAGCGCCGATCGCGGCGGTTAGCGGCTCAATCCGCATTCATTGCCTGCAGCAATTGTCGCTGTTTCTCCGCGTTTGCCCGATAGTCATCAAGAAGTGCAA
>CAYWYT010000157.1:5054-6428 GCA_964462665.1 uncultured Woeseiaceae bacterium
TGTCCATCCACCGCTTTGCTTCAACCGGCATATCTATGGAGAGGTACATGAGTCCAGCCATGAACGCCGGCTCTGCGTCTCCCGGGTCCAATGCCTGAGCAGCGATCATTTCAACGATGGCTGCAGCGATCTCGCCGCTCATATACAAGATGCCAGCACCGAATCCGGCCGCATTTGGACTCGCCGGATTGATCGTACGCAACTTCGCGTTGGCCTCGCCGGCCTCCTGCAATCGACCGATTGAAATGTAGGCATTCGTTATATTGATATAGGCCTGCTCCGAAAGCGGGTCCAGGCGAATAGCTTTGCGAAGCGCTTCAATTCTTTCATTCGGCCTGCCGTCTGCACCCAGAAACGCCGAGTAGAAGTTCAGGGCGACAACGTCATTTGGTCCGTTCTCGACGGCGCGTCTCAGAATCTGACCCGCTTCATCAAAGTTATTCTCAAGTAGTTCTGCCATGCCCAACACTGCTAGTGCTTCTGAGGAATTGGGCGCCAAATCCAAAGCACGTGTCGCCGCATTACGCGCAGCTTCGACTGCTTCCACCACACCGATGCTCCCGTAGTCCTCCATTTCGAGGTACGCGCGGCCCAGTGTGGACCATCCGCGCGCATAATTGGGATCGTACTCGACTGCCTTGTGAAGATGAGCGGCCGCGCTCGACAGTGTTTCGGAAGTTGCGCCATTCAGATCGCTGATACCGAGGAGATACTCGGTGTACGCGTCAAGGTTATCCGTTTGGTCGCGATCCATGCCGCCCGCAACTTCACCGAGCAACGATACCTTCAGGGCAGCAACAACTTCGTTCGCAATTTCGTCCTGAATTGCGAAGACGTCATCGAGGTCGCGGTCGAAATTACCTGACCATAAGTGAAAGCCATTCTCGACGTCGATGAGCTGTGCAGTGATTCGAATTTTATCACCGGCTCTTTGTACGCTACCTTCGAGCACTGTACCGACATTGAGTTGTTCGCCAATCTTGCCAATATCCATAGTTTGGTCGCGAAACTGAAAGGACGATGTGCGCGCCGCGACGCGAATTTCGCGTACCTGCGAGAGCATGTGCAGGACCGTGTCGGCCAGGCCGTCCGAAAAATAGGTGCTGCTCTTGTCGTCGCTCATATTGACGAAAGGCAGTACCGCGATCGACGGCGCCTCTTCGACTTCCTCAGCGGCAACCGGCGCCGCGTCCTCGGTGACGACCTCAGTCGGGGCAGGCGTGTCGGATATGAAAAACTTATCGACCAACAACATGCTAACGGCAATCAACAACACACCTATGGTGATGCGATCGAGCCGCTGACCCGTGTTGCTGGTAATTGATTGTGAGCGATCAACGTCCTTCTCGAGCTTTATGCCCTCTGGCGTGAGCT
>CAYWYT010000158.1:0-6420 GCA_964462665.1 uncultured Woeseiaceae bacterium
GTACTCTATCCAGCTGAGCTACGGGCGCATTGGATGGCGCTAAGAATACACACTCTTTATCATGTAGCCATAGAAACTTTTTTGGGAGTACGGCCATGGCTGGCGGTTTTGCTAAAGACGGCGCGGTACAGGACCAGATCGACGCCACTGTCGAGGACGCGGTTAAGCGGGCTCGCAGCAATCTGCCGAGTGGCGAAAGCTTGCAGAACTGCCAGGAGTGCGACGCCGCAATCCCTGAAGCCCGGCGCGAAGCCGTGCCCGGCGTACGTTTGTGCATCGCTTGCCAGTCGGAACGGGATGAAAAGGACAAAGCCGCCGGTGGCATCAATCGCCGTGGCAGCAAAGACAGTCAGTTACGGTAGCTACGCCCGAGACGCGTAGTACGCGGCAACTATCGGGTCTGCCGCAACTCTTTCCGAATGAGCCGCCATTCCCGGTGCCAATCGATCAACAATATCGGTTGGGACGTGATCGAGTACTCCGGCACGCAACGCACGCATCTGCACGAAGGCCTTGATGTCTGCCATCGTTAACCGACCGTCGGCGAAATACTCTCCCCCACCGCGCGTTAATAACTCTTCGAGCCCTTTCAAATAGATCGTCATTCGGCCCTCGACCAGTTTCTCGCGCGCCTGTTTGAGGGCGTCACCTTCGAGAAAGAAGGTCTGCACGATGTGATTGGTGAGATCTTCAAGCGCCTCAACGACCTCGTCGCAATAAAGGGCCTGCAGATCATCAGACGGATACAAGCCCGCCATCTTGCCGATATAGCGACCGATCGCGTTTGACTGCGTGACCTGGGCGCCGTCGATGGTCAGTGTCGGTACCGCATAGAACCGAAAACCGGGTTGCGCCGCGCCGAAATCGGGAAACGCCAGGCGCTCGTCTTCGAATTCAATTCCGGCGGCGTGCAGCGCGATACGAATGGGCTCACCGCGCCCGCCATCAAAGTCAAAATAAGTAAGTTTGTAACTGGCCATTCAACTATTCCTCCGGCTTAACACTACTCGTTCGACATAGAGTGGAATCCTCTATGCATTCAATCGCATCGGCTGGCTTGATGCTGATGTTGGGTTCGCGGTAACGAAACAAATAGTCGTACATCGAAACGATGTTCGACTCGAGATATTGATCCATCATCGTGTAGTCGCTAAATTCATCTCGAATCGACACGTCAACTCGCGTCTTGATCTCCCGCAGCGGTCGCCCTTCTGCCATCAGCTCGAGCACCTGCATTTTCATGCTTTCGATGTAACGATAAGACTGCATATAGACAGATTGGTCCACAAGCGGACCATGACCCGGCATGACGATATCAACATCCGGCATGTACGCGAGGATCTTCAGCACGCGCAATTGATTGTTCACGTCCATGTCGCGAAAATCGGGAAACAGCTTCTTGCCACGCGATTGATCGATGGCGATCAAGACCTTCTCGTCAGGGATGTGAATCTGTATCAAGTTGTCGCTGTGCGTTGGTCCCAGGTACATCAACTTCAGATACACGCCGCCCAGGTGCAGGTCGAGCTCACTGTCGAACAAGATTTCAGGAACGGCCGACTCGCGTTGCTCGAAGATCATGTGTGGCCGCAAGTACCGCGAACCTATCGCAGTAGACGTGTCGCTGAACAACTCGGTACCACAATTGTGTGCCGCGTGATCATGACTAATGATCGTGTACTTTACAGGAACGTCGTAACGCTCTTCGAGTTCTAATCGCAGCCACTCCATCGTCGGCGAACCGCAATAATGACCGTCTACGAGAATGATGCCCTCGTCCGTAACAATGTAGGCACCAAACTGATTGTCAGATCCGAAACGATAGACGTGCTCGGATATTTGTTCGATGGTCGGGTCATTCGCCCAAACCCTGTCCTGAGCAACAGCGTTCTGCCACGACACTGTAGAAAGGACGGCAAGAAAAATGGCTGCAATCATTTTCATTCGTTATTTTCCTTCATTTAGGCCAGCGAGTGACCATTCTTTAACTGCCATCGGGCCGAAATTCGGTTTTCCCAGAGATGGATGTGACAACAGATAGACGCCGGAGTCCGACACTGCCCACATCAGGTTTCTGTCCCATTCCACGAATAGCCCGTCACCAATACGCGTGTAACTGCCGCGCTTGCTGATATCGCCGCCGCTCGGTGGGATGAAATATCCGTCAGCCTTTGGTTGTGCCGGATTCGAAAAGTCCATGAACTGAAAACCGGCGTTAAATGCAGCGTAACCGGCAAAGCTCGCATGTCGCTTGCCCGGCGCCTTGAGATGCGCCGGATTATGCGTTCCATAGCGGCCGCGCTTGTCGCAAAAATCGTCGTACGGCGCATCGGATGGTGTCACCCAACGGCCGAAGGTAGCAATGGGTTTGGGATGTTCCATGTCCTTCATATCCAGGACGTAGTTATCATGGAACGGTTCGTTGCAATCCGGGTTCAGCGTCTCGGCTGAGCCAATAATAATGCCCCGGTCCAGCCAGCTCACGTCCGCTGTATGAAAGGGAATCGCTCCGGGCAGATAAGGCGGACGCCACTGGCTGACGAGTTTTGGCTCCGCGGGGTTTGAGATGTCGTGCACTGTCATACCGAACGAACCGTAGGAGCAGTATGCGTAGCGACCGCCATCCTCAACTCGCTTGGGAACGTAAAACGCACCATGCGCTGCAGTAAACGATGAGCGATCGCCGAATTCACGCCAGCTTCGATACGCATTGCCCTCACCGGCTCGCTGTCCCGGGAACCACCAGTTCGAAACGAATTTGGGATTAGCGGGGTCTTCGAGATCAATAATCTGCAGGCAGTTGGTGTACAAGCGCACGGCGCTTTCCATATTAATAAAGCTATTGTCCGGTGACGCATCCAGATACGCGTAACGACCACCATCGTAATAGTTTCGATGCGTGCCGCCGCCGGTCTGCACCGCTCGATCCGGATCACCCTGATCACAACTCCACTTCGATAACAATCGAATGTCCGTTGGATCTGTCGCGTCGTAAATGCGAACGCCACGCAATCCCGCGTAGTAACGAGAATTATCGGTCAAGCGCTGATCGTCGTATTTGCCGTTCGGTGCTTCGGGTGTAGATGACGTCGGTGGTGGCGCAGCGCCAGTCATCAATATCCACTTGCTTACCCGCTCATTCCAGGCCAATTGAATCTGAGTACCGATGTATGCGTGGTCATTCATCAACTGCGGATGCATCGCGTCCGTGACGTCCCAAACCTTGCCGGCATTGAACAGGATGCGCTGCTCGCCCCTGGTCATCATCTGCGACTTGCTGCCCGGTGCTTTGGATCCCGCCAAATGGTGATGCACTTCGGCTGTATCGATGTAGGTCTTGGGATCTAGATAGTCGAGACTATCTGCATGTGCGTGTGGATGATTGTTCGCCAGGGCGATTCGGCAAGCGCCACCCAGCATCGTTGCGCCGAGTACACTGGCGCTACCACGAAGAACATCACGACGATTAAGTTTGCTCATTTCCGCTACCCCCACCCATCACTCAGAATCCGTACTACCGTAGCACGGATGAGGCTGGCGGTTGCGCCGCGGCGAGCCTAGGGATTGTTCTTTAGGGCTACAACCTGGCGACGTGCACGAACGCGTCGGAAGTCTTCCAGACTTTGCATCGTCAACGTATCACTTGTCTTGATACGCTCATCCATCACAGCATCGACAGCCGGAGCATTTTCAAGTTTAAGCCGATAGCGGCCGAGTGAAATGATGTCGTTACTGCGGAGAATCGCTTTATGTACTACTTTTGAATTTACAGTTGTACCGTTGGTGCTATTCAAATCCAGCAAGACAATTGCGTTCGAATACACCTGCAACATTGCGTGCGTCTTACTGACGTACGAATCGTCAATATTGATATCGGCAAGGTCCGTGCGACCGATGATGTACTTGCGTTCTGTGAGCTCGTGTTCGGCAACTACTCCGCCATCGTGAGTTACGATGATCCGCGGAATCGGTTTTGCCGAATAGAGTTCGCTCATACGCTCCATGACGTCCATCGCATGTTTGTTCAGGGCGCCAGGCCAGCCGCGAGACTTTTCACGCAAATTCGCACAAATCTCTGCAGGAAAAACTTTTTCGCTGTGCTCGCTACCCGCTGCTATCAAACGCGTTCGCAAATAGATCATTGTTTCTTGCGCCGACAGCGGGTTCAGCGCGTAAGTTGCCGGGCGTCGTCGCGCGAGGCAACGCATGCTGTCTTGCTGCAACAATTCCGACATTGACCCTTTGCCCGTCAATACGATACGCAGAGCAACATCACTACCGGCATCCAGAGAAGATAGCCAATCCAAGAGGCGCAAGGTGCTCGTCGACGCGCGGTCCGCGTTGTCGATGATCAGTATCGGCGCGTGTCCTGCACGAGTTTGCTGCGTCATATAACTGTTGAGCTGTTGCAGCAAAAGTTCGTCGTGTTGCGAGACACTTTCAATGCCGAATTGGGACAACATGCCGTTCATCAGACTGCGCGGCGTTAAGTGCGCGCCATCGAGCAGTGCTACGACCGAATTCAATGCTGACCAGTCGCGCTGTGCTTTGACGATCGTGCTCTTTCCCGAACCGACTGGCCCTTGCAACAAGGCAATGCCATTCGGCTGCGCCAGAGCTGATGCCAAAAAGCGCATCGCGTCCTGGTGTGATTGATAGGCAACGACTAACGACGGATCGGCGTGCTTGCCGAACGCCTTGATTGCTAATGAGGATTGCTTAGTAGGCATTATTTGTTCTTATTTTTGTTATTGGTCACATTATTGCCCTTCTGCCCGCTCAGGCGTGCTCAAGATTGCATAATCTGGATAATCCTCAGCACAGTTTAACACTCCTTAATTCGCTAGAATGGCCAATTCGCAGCCAATTCTCCCGGCCAGTCCCTTTGATCGAATCCCTTATCGCTTTGATTATCGCCGCCAGCGTGCTGCTTGGCTCGCCCGGTCCTGCCACGCTGTCACTTGCCGCTGTTGGCGCGACCGCCGGCGTGGCCAAGGGTCTGCCGTATCTTGCCGGCATTCTTGTCGGTCTTGCTTGCGCGATGGCCGGCGCTGTTATCGGCGTAGCTGCAATCTTCGTGCAATGGCCGCAGGCGCGAATAGTCGTGCAGATTCTCGGCGCGCTCTATCTTGCTTACATTGCCTATCGAATCGCGTTTGCACCGATCCATACCGACAGCAATGCGGCCGAATCGGCAGCACCCGGGTTTAGAGACGGTGTTGTGCTCAATATTCTGAACCCCAAACTGTACGCGGGCTTCTTCGTGCTGTTCAGCCAGTTTCTTCTGCCCTTGCCGAACCCGGCGGCACAATATGCGACTACTGCTGCAGTTATGTTCGTCATCGGCATAGTGGTCGACTCAATCTGGCTGGGAATAGGCTCAACCATTCAAGCACTCTTCGCGCATCCCAGATACGCACGCAGCGTCCGAGTTCTGTTTGGACTGTCGATAATCGTCGCCACGGCTTGGGCATTGCTGCCCTAGATTGATACTCTAGTACGAATGAATATCGACCAGCACGTACGCCGAGATGATCTAAAGCGCTATGCCCTGCAATGCGGGCTCGCCGGTTGCGTGGTGCTGTTGTTACTGCTGGTTCTCGATACCGTTACGCAGACAGTCCTGATCGCGTCTCTTGGTGCAAGTTCCTTTATCGCCTTCGCCGTACCCCGATCAAAATTATCCGGTCACCGACACATGATCGGCGGGTATGTCGTCGGCATCATCGCCGGCGTTGTAGCAGCTTCGTTGAACTCCTGGATCGATCCTCCAGGTGGTTGGGACCACGCCGTAATGGTCGTGTGCGGCGCGCTGGCTATATCGCTTGCGATGTTCCTGATGGTGATAACGCGCACGGAGCATCCACCCGCCGCCGCATTGGCACTGGGCCTGGTGCTTAACGAGTGGAATTTCATGACTTTGTTGGTCGTATTGGCCGGCGTTGTTCTTCTGAGCGTTATCAAGCGACTTATATTGCCGGTTTTGCTCGATCTCATCTGAGTAATGCTTGCTAACATGTGTTTGTTTAACTAACATATGTTGGATATGGCTAGCCGCGAACAACAAGTCCTTACACTCATCCGGGAAGACCCTATGACCCCGCAGCAGACCATTGCTGCTCGGTTGGGGATTACCCGCTCCGCAGTTGCTGGCCACATCATGAACCTCAGTAAGAAGGGACTGATCAAGGGTCGCGGCTACGTTTTAAGCGACGCGCCGTTTATCGCAGTGATTGGTGGCGCCAATATCGACATTCACGGCAGATCGAAGCAAGCCCTTCGCAGCAACGATTCGAATCCGGGCGACGTGCATATTGCGGCCGGCGGCGTTGCCAGAAATATTGCTGAAAATCTGGCCCGGCTGGGCGCGGATACGCGACTGATATCTGCTGTCGGTGACGATCATCACGGGCAGGTACT
>CAYWYT010000159.1:0-6397 GCA_964462665.1 uncultured Woeseiaceae bacterium
ACCGGCACATCACGAATGCCGAGGAAAAATAATGGATATTAGAAAAGTAAAAAAACTGATCGAATTGCTCGATGAGTCGGGCATCGCTGAAATTGAAATTACCGAAGGCGAAGAGTCGGTGCGCATCAGTCGTTACTCGCCGAATGCACCGGCAATGATGGCAGCACCCATGCCCATCGCAGCGCCAGTAGCGGCGGTCGCGGCACCCGTAGCAGCGCCAGTCGTAGCCGCAGAACCCGAGGAAACCGGCTTCCAGGTTGAAGCACCGATGGTAGGGACGTTCTACGGATCATCTTCGCCGGGGTCCGCGCCGTACGTACAAGTTGGCGATCGCGTTAACGAAGGCGACACGCTCTGCATTATCGAAGCCATGAAGATGATGAATCAGATCGAAGCGGACGTTGGCGGCGTGATTAAATCAATTCGCTTGCAAAACGGCGAGCCAGTTGAGTACGGACAAACATTGTTCGTTATCGATCAACGGCAAGAAGACTAAGCGGGCGCCCTCAGCATGATGGATAAAGTCGTCATAGCCAATCGCGGCGAGATCGCTCTGCGCATTCAGCGTGCCTGTAAAGAAATGGGCATCAAGACCGTAGCCGTTCACTCCACTGCCGATACCAATCTCAAACACGTACTTCTCGCAGACGAAACCGTCTGTATCGGACCGCCGCCGTCGGTGGACAGCTATCTCGACATGCCGTCGATTATTGCGGCTGCGGAAGTAACGGATGCTGTCGGCATACACCCCGGCTACGGGTTCCTGTCCGAGAACGCAGATTTCGCGGAACGCGTCGAAACCAGCGGCTTTGTTTTCATCGGCCCGCCGGCGAGCGCGATTCGCCTGATGGGTGACAAAGTCTCGGCTATTAAGTCGATGAAAGCTGCGGGCGTGCCATGCGTGCCGGGCTCGGATGGCCCACTCGGTGAAGACCCCGATGAGAACATCCGCATCGCCAGAGAAATTGGCTACCCGATCATCATCAAAGCATCCGGTGGCGGCGGTGGTCGCGGCATGCGAGTCGTGCACGCGGAAGCCTCACTGATCGCTGCTATCACAGTCACCAAAGCTGAAGCACGAGCAGCATTCAACAATGATGTCGTGTACATGGAGAAATTCCTCGAAACGCCTCGGCATGTTGAGTTTCAGATATTGGCTGATAGCCACGGCAACGCGATTCACCTTGGTGAACGCGATTGCTCAATGCAACGCCGCCATCAAAAAGTTATCGAGGAAGCACCAGCGCCGGGTATCACTGAAGAACAACGCAATCGCATCGGCGAGCGATGTGTGCGTGCATGTCAGGATATCGGTTACCACAGTGCCGGCACATTTGAATTCCTGTACGAGAACGGCGAGTTCTATTTCATTGAGATGAACACGCGCCTGCAGGTCGAGCATCCGGTTACGGAAATGATTACCGGTATCGATATCGTAAGAGAACAATTGCGCATCGCTGCCGGCGAGAAACTCAGCGTCACACAAGATGAAGTGACATTTCAGGGCCATGCGATTGAATGCCGCATGAATGCGGAAGACCCGAAAACGTTTATGCCATCACCAGGATTGATTACCTTGTGGCATGCTCCGGGCGGTCCAGGCGTGCGCGTCGACAGTCACATTTATAGCGGCTACAAAGTACCGCCCTATTACGACTCGATGATCGGCAAGGTCATCACTCACGGCGGCGATCGCGATGCTGCCATCGCGCGCATGAAAAATGCGCTCGGCGAAATCGTCATTGAAGGAATCAAGACGAATGTGCCGCTGCATCAGGAAATCTTCCAACATGCAGCATTCCAGGCGGGCGGCACGGATATCCATTACCTGGAGAAACGTCTCGGTCTAGTGTGATCGAGAACACACCCTAGCGACGATGGATTGGCGACAATTTGTCATGGATCTTGAAACGCTGAGCCCGGAATCCGTAGAAGAAATCTTCGCGCGGCACGGAGCCTGCTCAACAACATTGACCGATGCTGGCGATAAGCCAGTTTTAGAGCCCGCTCCGGGCGAAACTCCGCTGTGGCAGGACGTACGCATTACCGGGCTGTTTACCGCAGATGCGAACTTTGACGAACTGCGTGCCGATCTCCTTAAGTCACTCGATATCGAAGTACTCCCAGAGCACGAGGTATCGGATCTGGAAGACCGAGACTGGGAGCGCGAGTGGCTTAAGGACTTTGGGCCGATGAAATTCGCATCGCGACTGTGGATTTGCCCAGGCGATTCGGAGGTTGGTGATAAAGATGCGGTGATTGTCCGACTCGACCCAGGGTTGGCTTTCGGTACAGGCACACACGCGACAACAGCGCTTTGCCTCGAGTGGTTAGACGGACTCGACCTCGAGGGCAGCAGCATGCTCGACTATGGCTGTGGCTCCGGCGTATTGGCGATCGCCGCTTTGTTACTGGGAAGCGATCGAGCAATGGCAATGGACATTGATGATCAGGCCGTCCGCGCAACAATTGACAATGCGTTGCGCAATGAAGTTCGAGACCAAATGACCGTCAGCAATCACCCCGGGGGCGTCGCCGGCGAATTTAACGTTGTGGTCGCCAACATTCTTGCCGGTCCGCTGGTTGAACTGGCGGAATCAATTGCGGGGCATGTCAAAGGCGGTTGTTTGCTCGCGTTATCCGGCATACTCTCCGAGCAAGTTGAAGAGGTGCTAAACGCCTACCGGCCCTGGATCGAGTTCGAAGAACCCGAGTTCCGGGAACAAGGTGGGCAAATCTGGGCACGACTAAACGGTCGAAGGGCCGAGGACTGAGCGATGTATACCCAGTGCCCCGAATGCGAGGTCGCGTTTCGCGTAACCGCAGAGGTTCTGAAACAAGCAGCCGGCAAAGTTCGCTGCGGTGGTTGTGGCGTTGCCTTCAACGCACTCGCACACCTGTCTGAAGAAATGCCGGTCGCGCCAGTCAGCGAAGAGCCGCCGCCGCACGCTCTTGAAGTAGAGTCTGACGAGCCCGGTGAACTCGAAGCAGGGACGCCGCCGAAGTCAATTTCAGCTGAGCAAAGCGTCGCTCTCCTAAAAACTCTTGATCAACTGGCCGGCGAAGACGTTCGCATAGAAGATACCGGTATCGAGTGGCGCGTCATGGGTGTCGATGACGATGAAGACGACGAACTTGCAGACGACCCAGTGCCGAGCATGGTGCACGAGGAAATGCGATTCGACGACAACACACCGCTTCCTGACGACTTTGATCTCGATGCCCCTTCAGCACCGCATCTAGAGCCCGTCGCAGTCATCCCGGAGCCGACGCCAAAGGCCGAAGAATCACATGTCGATCTGGCCTTCGGCGAAGCCGATGAGTGGGAAGATCTGCTCGACGACCTTGAGGAGGCCGCAGTTTCGGCATCTATCGCGGATGAGCTTGCTGCAGGCCCAGCAGAAGAGACAGATATTTCGGCAGAGCTCGCCGCTTTGCCCGACGTCATCGAGATTGAAGCACCGGAGGCTGCAGCAGAAGAGGACGTAGCAGATGACGAGCCGCTCGACATGGACTCGCAGTTTGCATTGCAGGCAGAGGAAATGGGTATCGACCTCAGCGGCGTGCACGCTGTCGAGGACGAGGATGTCGTGGAAGAAAAGCACGCGGTAGCGGAAGAAATTGAGGAAGAGGGAGAGGAAGAACGAGAGACATCCATCGATGAGGACTTGATCGCCGCCGCGTTCGAAGTCGAGGCGGCCACCAAAGCTGAAGCCTCAGGTGCGAATAAGCTGGATGAGGTCGAGCTGGATGAAATCAATTTGGAAGACGTGGCGCCGGACGAGCTAACGCGCGCAGGCATTCTCGACGCAGACGATTACCTGGAGGTAATCACCGAAGAGGATGAACTGGAACAAAATCAGGTTCTCGATGAACTTCTACATGAAGACGCTCTGGAAGATCGGGTTCTCGAACAAGCCCTCATGGAAGAAGAAATTCCTCAAGAAGAAGCCCTAGACGACGAAGCCGCTCTGGAAGCCGATCTTGAGCAAGCGCTGGAAGGACTGATCGAAGACAGCGATGACGATGACATCGCGCTTAGCGATTTCACGGATATGGAACAAACAGAAATACCAGAGCCGACGGAGGAAGAACGAACGATCAATATGGCGATCGATCAGGATCTGCTCGCGATCGCGGTCGAAGACGACGACGGGTTTACGTCGACTATCGTGCAGAAACAAATTTCCAGTACGGATGATATTCCGAGTGAGAAAGAGTCACCGGCCGAAGAAGCCGCTAACGAGGACATCTCGGACGAGGAATTCTCCGACGAAGAACCCGCTAGTGAAGCGCCTGCTAACCAACCATTTGCAGCAACGCTGGGCGACAACCCGTTGATGGAAACGATCATCATGGAGGGGGAGTCCGTCCACAACGAGGAAGAACTGGAACGCCTTGAAGCGGCTCGCAAAGCAGCGTCGCTGAGCCTCAAAGAATCCGGCTTCGACAAAGAGAAAGATAGCTCTCAAGATTGGCAGCCACCGAAATACAGCATGGCTGCAGCCGCAGCGTTACTGTTTGTCATTCTGGTCGTGCAGGTAATGCATCATTCCCGCGAAGCGCTGGCGATTTCGCCAACCTTTCAGAGCGCTATCGGGCCTGTATACCGCATGCTCGGCAGTCCCATTACGCCGGCCTGGGATATAAAGGGCTGGCGCTTCGAAGCCACCAAAGGCAGTACGGACGACGCTAACCAGGTGCTGACCATATACTCACGCGTAGGCAATAAATCCGATCAAACCCTGCCCTACCCGCTGGTGCATGTGTCATTGACGGACCGCTTCGAAGAAATAATTGGTAGCCGCGTTCTGGAGCCAAGCGAATACCTGTTCGACAACGCAGATCCGCGACGCCCTGTGCACCCGAACGAGACTTTCAACGCGGTGATCGCCATCGACTCGCCGTCTGCAGATGCGACCGGCTTCAAACTCAACGTTTGCTATCGATTGGCGAGCGGACAACTTCGGTGCGCCATCGAAGATTTCAAGTAATGAAGATCGGACCGTACGAACTCAGCAGCCCGTTTGTGCTGGCGCCAATGGTTGGCGTTACCGACGCGCCGTTTCGGCAGATTTGTCGCCGCTTTGGAGCCGGTCTAACCACGTCCGAGATGACCACAGCCGACATCAGTCTTTGGCAGACCGCTCAGTCGCGTCGCAAACTTGATATCGACCTTGATGCAGAACCGATCGCTGTGCAGATCGCCGGATCAGAGCCTGCACAAATGGCACTTGCGGCGCAGGCCTGCGTCGAACGCGGTGCACAGATCATTGACATCAATATGGGCTGCCCCGCCAAGAATGTTTGCAAAAAGCTCGCCGGGTCTGCACTGCTACAGGATGAAAAACTAGTCGCGGAAATTCTCGAGGCGGTGGTTGCGGCAGTAACCGTACCGGTCACGTTAAAAATGCGCACTGGGTGGGACCAGAAGCACAGAAATGGTACACAGATAGCGCGAATCGCAGAGCAAAGCGGCATCCAGGCGCTCGCCGTGCACGGCCGGACCCGGCAGTGCCGCTACAAAGGCGAGGCTGAGTTCGAAACCATCGCGCAAATCAAACAGGAAGTGAGTATCCCGGTTTTCGCCAACGGTGATATCACCACAATGGAGAAGTCACTTGAAGTTCTTCGACTAACTAATGCAGATGGCTTGATGATCGGCCGCGGTGCTCAAGGGCGTCCTTGGATTTTTCGCGAGCTTCTGGCGTTCCATAAAGATGGTAAAAAAATTGTGCCGCTAGAAAAAAATGAATTGCGTGATACTATGCTCGGCCATCTAAAAGAACTGCACCGATTTTATGGGGAGAGTGTCGGTGTAAGGGTGGCTCGAAAACATTTGACTTGGTATAGCAAGCAACTCGTAAACGCAGGCGAGTTTAGATACCAGGCAGTTCGTGCCGAGAGAGCGAAAGAACAAATTCGACTAATCAGAGAATACTTTGACCGCGAAGACGGGGGTATTTCGATAGCTGCTTAGTCGCCTAGTTTTAGGGATCTAATCAGAGTGGCCAATAAAAACGAGAACAACGGCAGTAAGTCGCTACACAAACACACCGAAGACGCTCTTGAAGTTTATTTCGAGAGCTTGAACGGCGATCGCCCCGGCGATCTTTACGACCTTGTTATGGGTGAAGTTGAACGCCCACTATTCAAGGCGGTGCTGGATTACACACAGGGCAACCAAAGTCAGGCTGCCGGCATTCTCGGTCTTAATCGCGGCACGTTGCGTAAGAAACTGCGTTATTACTCTTTGATTCAGTAGGAATTTATTCATGTTAACGGTGCGGCGGGCGCTCCTGAGCGTTTCCGATAAGCATGGCCTGATTTCGTTTGCCACTGGGCTTGCCGAACTCGGCGTCGAAATTCTCTCTACCGGTGGTACTTGTCGCGCGCT
>CAYWYT010000160.1:0-6391 GCA_964462665.1 uncultured Woeseiaceae bacterium
GGATACCCGCGAAGCTACCGCTAGCCAGCACATTCAGCTCGCTGCCGTCACAAGCTGCCGACCCTGTAGCTGTCGCTCTACCCAATGCGCCACCGAAGTTTTGATAAGCATTCGAGAACCAGACCGTCGGATCGTTACCTGCGAATACACCAACACCGAAAGACAATCGCGTGTCACTGTTCGGCAGGTCGTAGTTCAAACCAATTCTGGGCTGCAATATATCAAGACCGTCAAAACCAACCTCGTTGGTAAAGCCGTAACGAGCGATGTAGTTTGGATTCTCCTGCGGTAAATCGTTGGATTCGTACCAATCGTAGCGAAGGCCAAAGACCAACTGCAGTTGGTCGTTGATGTCCCACTTATCCTGCAAGAACAGAGAGTTGATATCTCGCGTAAATACTGCCGCAGCGTCATTCGGGTCACCTGTGAACGAGTTAGCCGAAATAATCTCGAACGCGGTACCCGCGTCCAGAGCAGCAATCATCTCTGTCGACGTAGACGGTGCTCCTGCTCCTCCGTTGAACCCACCGAAGAACACCGTTCCTGTCGCGTTAATAATGAACAGGTTAAACACGTCCACTGTTTCATACTCGTAACCACCGGTTAGCAGGTGGTCACCCAATTGCCAATCGAACTTGAGTTTCAACTGATCCTTGTTGGTCGCAAGCTTATTCGCTGATCGGAACGTTCCAGGACCACTGACAAACTCAGTCCCCGCGAATTCGCTGGCAAAAATCGAGCTCATCGCGATACGCGGTATCGGTGCCGCATCCTGCGCCTCACCGCCGCCTACTGGATTCTGCAGGTCGACAACATCTTGAGTTGAGTAACGTATTTCCGTCGAGAAATGATCAGTCCAGTCAGAATACATGCGGATACCGAACGTTTCCGACTCGGAACCGCGCGCATGGAAGTTATCCGCAAAAGTGTATAAACCACGGTTACTACCAATGTCATCACGGATGGTCGTCGCTTCTTCGACGCTGGTATAGCTCGCTTCTATGCGATGGTTGTCGTTGATATTCCAGTCCAAACGAGCAAATACGCGCTCCGAAGTGACCGGCAAATTACGCACACCGGGGCCTGGATCACGACCATACCGTGTGTTCAGGATGTTGGAAATCTCGTCCAGCTCCGCTGTTGTAAATACAGTGTCGTTTATCGGATAGGAGGAATCGTCCGCAGAACCAACCGGGTTGACAGAAGCGGTATCGAATTTCTCGTAGGCTGCATAGAAGAACAAATGATCCCTGAAGATCGGGCCACCAACATCAAAGCCGTAGTTTTCACGCTCGAATTCGCCCTGGTCAAACTTCTGGCCGTCGATTTCGCTGCCCGTCATACTGTCATTGTTGTACAAATAGAAAGCGCCGCCACTAAAGTCATTGCCGCCCGACTTGGTAACAACGTTAACGTTACAACCGCTGAACTGACCGTACTCAACTGAAATCGGTGCAAATTCAACTGCTGCTGCTGCCACCGTGTCAAACGGAATCGGGAAGGTAAATCGAGACAAATTGCCTGACGCATTCAAGCCGAATGCATCGGTCGCTCGCACGCCGTCAACTGTAAACGAGTTGGTACGACTGGATCCGCCAAGACAGCTGATGGCACCAGATTGGTCACCGCCATCACCGGTCTGCCCGAGGCTTACGCGCGGATCGAGCCGGATAATGTCACGAATCTGTCGTGTGGTCGAAGGCAGGTCCGTGATTTGCTCAAGTGAAAAACTCGAGCTGGGCCCCGTTGCTGTCGTAATCGTCTCAATTTGAGCCGCTGTTACAACCACTTCTTCCATGCTTGAATCTGCGGCCACTAACGACACTGTGAACGAAGATACGCCGGCAACGCTGGTGTACAGGTCAGTAATCGACATATCCTGATAGCCCGAGCCGCTAATGCGAATCGTGTACGGACCGCCGACACCTACCGAGCGGAAATAAACGGCGCCGCCACTGTCCGATGTCACAGACTTGCTGCGTCCATCACGTGCGTCAGTTACGGTCGCAACAACGCCGACTGCTGGCTGACCATCCGGTGTAAGTACCGTACCTTCAATCACAGCTGTAATGTCTTGAGCTGACACGCTCGTTATTGACGCCGCAATTACGAAAGCAGCGACCAGTACCGTGCGTACCAATCCAGACTGATGTTTAAGATGTTTCATTAAAGCTCCCCTGAGCAAACTGAATAGCAAAACTGTTTTGTTTTTTCTTGATGTTAAATCTAGTCAAATCGCGAGTATTCTACAATTGCAGGACTTGCATATTGACTATGACCGGACAGAATATATCTGCATCGCGACTATACTACTAAACACAGCGCCTTCAATAGTTTTGCGTAGTCAAATAGCAACAGATTGAAAAAATTATTTTGCGGTGGCTTACTGGCCGGCGACAACGCAGCCCAGAGCACATTTCCTAACTAGAGGATAATTCATTGAAAGTTAAGCTATTTCTCATTGCTATTTTGACTTTTCTCGCGTCTGGCACAGACGCGGCAGAGCGGCCGAATATTTTGTTGGTTTATGTCGACGATCTGGGCTTTGGCGATCTGGGGAGCTACGGCCACCCGATCATCAAGACGCCGAATATAGATTCTCTTGCAAGCGACGGATTGCGTTTCACAAGTAACTATTCTCCATCGGCTCTTTGCTCGCCATCGCGAGCGGGCCTTCTAACCGGCCGCACGCCCTACCGCACTGGCATCAAGAGCTGGATCCCGCATGACAGCGGCGTCTTTTTGCACGATGAGGAAATCACCCTGGCGGAGGTTCTTAGAGAGGCAGGCTATAGCACAGCGCACATTGGCAAATGGCATTTGAACTCGGACCTTGGCAGCGACACGGAACCGCAGCCGACCGAGCAAGGCTTCGACTATTACTACGGGCACAACGCGTACCAGCTGCCGCACAACCACAATCCAACCAATATTTTCCGCGGCAAGACTGCTCTGCCCGCGCAATCGGGCTACACAGCAGACCTGTATGCGGACGAAACGATCGACTGGCTGCAGAATCGTGATGAGTCGCGTCCCTTTTTCGTCTACTTGAGCATGGCTGAGCCACACACATCATTCGCCAACCCACCTGCTTACAACGAGATGTATGCCGACTTCACACGGGGCGAGGTAGTCCCGATTCCGAACGGCCTGGCAAAGCCACCCAAGGACATGCTCATTGCGCGCGGCCCGGGCGAATATTATGCCAATGTTACGTACATGGACGCTCAAGTCGGCCGCGTTTTCGACTGGCTACGTGAGAATGATCTTTACGACGATACGGTTGTGGTGTTTTCGAGCGATAACGGCCCGGTCACGGAGAACTGGATTAATTGGTGGGAAGTGAATGCGCATGGCAGTTCTGGCGGTTATCGCGGCCGCAAACACTTTCTTTACGAAGGCGGCATCCGCGTACCAGCGATTATTCGCTACCCCAGCGTCGTGCCAGCGGGATCAGTGAGCGATGCCGCGGTCATCGGCATGGACTGGTTTGTGACACTTGCGAAGCTTGGCGGCGGTGAAGTCCCCCAGGACCGCGCCATTGACGGCATCGATATCGCGCCGGTCTTCGCCGGGGAGGAATTGCCGGAGCGCAGCTTGTTCTGGGCGTTGAACGCAGCCTCAGACATGGAGTTTGCAGTTCGCAGTGGTTCCTGGAAATTGATGCTTGACCAGAATGGTGAGCCACGTGAATTATTTAACCTCGCCGAAGACCCACTGGAGCTATTCAATCTCATCGATCAGCACCCCGCTCAACTCGAGATGCTGGTCAGCGAGTTTGCAACGCACCGCGACTCGATCGCCAGCGATCCATTGCGACCCGAAACCGACCAAGGCTACGAAAAATGAAAAGAATCCTGACCCTTGCCGCTCTGCTTTGCACAGCCTCAGCCAACGCTGACTGGTTCGAAGATCTCAAAAGCGCCGGCAGCGACGATGATCTCTATCGCGTGCTGTATCACATGCCTAAAGGCGGCGACCTGCACCATCACCTTTCAGGATCCAATTTCTCAGAATGGATGTATGACCTCGCGCTGCAACAAAGCGAACGTGGCTACGTGTACTACACCAAGGTACGTATCGAGAATTGTGTGGCCTATGGCGGCAACGAATTCGGTGGCAAATCCTACTACCTGATGTTCCGCAACATCATGGCCATCGAGTACGAGCAGCTCGGCGAATGTGAACAGAGTGAGTACAAACGCCTCGAAGACCTGAACGCGGAAGAAAAAGCAGCCTGGATGGACAGCACCCGGCTCGATCAACCGTATGAAGGTCGCGACGAGTTTTTCGGCACGCATTGGCCGCGCATGAACGCGCTTGGCTGGAACCCCTGGTTTCAGGCCGAAACCCTGTTCCTGAACATGCAGGCGTTTGCTGAAGAAGGTGTCACTTATTTCGAAACGCAGGTCTCTATTGCCGGAATGATGCATCCCGACGGCACCGCCATCTCCGCCGAAGAGACTGTTGCTATCTTGCGCGAAAGGCTAGCGCAGGACGATGCGCTCGCTACTGGCGTCACGGTACGCATGCAGATCTCCATCCTGCGTTTTTTGCCCAATGCTGAAGAACACCTGCGCTACATCTACAAATTCGTACACGATCACAACGATCTGTTTGTCGCCGTCAATATGGTCGGACGGGAAGACAACGACAAAGGCTATCCACTGCGTTTCCTCGATACATTGCGTGACCTGCGGCGCCAGTACAGCGGCGTGAAACTTTCGATTCACGCGGGCGAAGTCGACGAGCCGAATTACCATGTACGCGATACTTTGCTGCTGGGTGCCGACCGCATCGGCCACGGCAATAACTTGATCACGGACGATGACACGATGCGCCTGATGCGGCACGGCCCGTATCTGGTCGAGATCAATCTGATCAGCAACCTGCTTCTGAACTATGTCTCTGACTATGCCGAGCACCCGTTTCCGGAATACCTGCGAACCGGCATCCCGGTCGCCCTTTCGACCGACGACCGCGGCATGTGGGACTCAACGATGACAGATGAATTTTACGTCGCCGTCAAAGAATTCAATCTGTCCTGGGATGAAGTGAAGACTTTGAGCCGCAATTCGCTGCAATACTCTTTTGTGCAGGCCGATGAAAAGGCGCGGCTACTGAGTGACTTTGAGGAACGCATGGCGAAGTTTGACGCCAGCATGGAGAAGTATGGACTGGAGCGCGTCGGCGAAATGCCGGCAACACGTCAGTTTATTTGCGACCGCTACACTATTTGCCAGGACTAGCGCCGATGAAACTGTGTGCATTTCTGTTCCTATTGGTCGCGCCAGTAGCGCTTGCACAGGAATTTGCCTGGCCGGATGAGAACCCGGATGCGTGGTTGCTGGCGTTTGTCGATGTCGAGACCACCGGGCTGATACCCGGACACCACGAGATGATCGATATCGGCATTGTAATGACCGATCTCGACGGCTCTGAACTTGGTGAGTTATTTGTTCGCATCCAACCTGAACATCCGGAACGCACTGACGACGGGGCTCGTGCAGTTAACGCCTTTGACAAAGACCGCTGGCGTGAGTTGCAGTCCCTGTCGACAGGAGCGGCCATCGAACAAATTCTGACCTTCCACAAGGAGATCGCCGGCGACAGGAATGTACTCATGGTGGCATTCAATTCACATTTCGATACCGCGTTTCTAGATCACTTGTTTCGCTCACAGGATCGCAGCTGGCGTGAGCTGTATCACTACTTCGTTCTCGATCTTCCGTCGATGGCCTGGACCCTCGGTATTCACGGACTGACCGGCTCAAATATTTCGGCCAAGTTAGCCATCGAAGACGAACCGCATGTCGCGGATTTACACACGGGCATTACCGGCGCCCGTTTGAATGCGAGAATCTACCGTGCATTGCTGGTCCGCGCGGAGCAGGAATAGATTTATGACAATTGACACAGCAATTTCTCACTCCGGGTTAAGTCAGGAACAAATCGATCGCTTTCAGGTTGATGGCTTTCTTTTGGTTGAAAATTTTTTCACAGACGAAGAACTCGATAGCTTTGCTACTGCCGTGGATGCGGCAGTGGAATATCGCACCAGCGACGATCAGCGCAGCCTTGGTGACAAGAATTTATATGAGCAGACATTCGATCAATGCATGCGCTTGTGGGAAGACCGTCCGGACGTCGCCCCTTTTACGTTTCACCCTAAACTTTGTGCTGCCGCGGCCGCTCTGTTGCAGAAAGACCGTGTTCGTTTGTGGCATGACCAGGCGCTGTACAAGGCGCCCGGTGGTCGCAAGACCGACGCTCATCTCGACTACCCGTTCTGGCCCGTTGCGGAGCAGGATCTCGTGTCTGTCTGGATCCCCTTCCAGGATGTGCAGCCGGACGGCGGCATGATGAGCTATGTCCAGGGGTCGCACAGCAC
>CAYWYT010000161.1:0-6365 GCA_964462665.1 uncultured Woeseiaceae bacterium
TTGGAAAAGGTCGGGAAGGATCAAACGTAAGTGGGCTCAGGACCGGCATGACCTGGTCGAGGAAATATTCCTGCAGCCATTGTCGTTGTTCATCCGACCAGTCTTCGGATTTGACGAAATTGATGCCGTTTGTGGCCAGCTCAGAAAACAGTACGTCGTTGAGCAGGCGATATTGCGCCTGTACCAACCCCAGCACGCCCGGGTGTAAAGAGTCGAAAACAGCTTTTGCGGACAGTTTTTCAGGACCCAGAGCGGGCGAACCGATTTCCATGTGTTGCTTTAGCGCGGCCACCCGGATTTCGAAGAACTCGTCGAGATTGGTGCATGAGATGCACAAGAATCTCAAGCGCTCCAGCAGCGGCACCGCCGGATCCAGAGCCTGGGCAAATACGCGTTTATTGAACTGCAGCTGGCTGAGTTCACGATTGATATACAAATCGGCAGGCTGTGTTACGCGCGCGTCCATGGGGCTCTCGAATTGATCTGGTCGATCAGTATATCAACGACCGTGTTTCGAAAGTGCTACGCAATTACCGAATTAGGAAACCTCGTAGAGCACGCCGAGCTGAACGGCTGTGCTCGCCCCGGTGACGGATGGCAGGTTGCCGGGCAAGCCTTGCAGGTGGCGCATCGCCAGCCATGCAAACGCGACGGCTTCCACCCAATCCGGATCCAGCCCAGCCACTGATGTCGGCGCAACTGAAACTCCCGGCAGTCGAGCCTGAAGATCCCGCATCAAAGTCGGATTGTGAGCGCCGCCGCCACAAACCAAAAGGTCTGCGGTGTCGGGAGCGAAATCTGTTACCGCATCTGCGATCGTTACTGCACTTAGTGCACATAGCGTCGCCTGCACATTGCCAGGCTCAAGCGAGCTTGTCTCGTGCCCTTCAATCCAACGCAAATTGAACTTCTCGAAGCCAGTGCTCTTGGGGGGCGCGTACGCGAAATACGCCTCGCTGAGGAAACTTTCCAGCAAATCAATGTCTACCGAACCCTCGTCCGCCCAGCGTCCGTCGCGATCGAATGCCTCGTTACGATGCTTTCGAATCCACGCGTCCATCAGCGAATTGCCCGGGCCAGTGTCAAATCCGATCGTATCGTGCTGGTCTGCTAATACAGTTAGGTTGGCGACACCACCAACATTCAGAACGCATCGAGTCTTGCCTGCTGCACGAAACAACCATTCGTGAAATACCGGAGCAAGCGGCGCGCCCTGACCACCTGCCGCAATATCGGCAGTGCGAAAATCGGCGATGGTACGAATGTTGGTGCCATTGGCAATTAGCTGCGGGTCTCCGATCTGCAGAGAAAACGGCGTTTTAGCACTCGGTTGATGCCGCAATGTCTGACCATGACTGCCGATCGCCGTAACCGCGGCTGCGGCAATGCCAGTGTCTTCGAGCAAAGCTAGTGCCGCGTCTCGAAAGCACTCTCCAGTCGCACGGTGCAGTTCGGCGACATTGTCTATTTCCCGGTCAAGCGGAATCGCGATAGCGTCCAGCAGTTGTTGTCGTAACGCAGCTGGATACGGGTGATCTCTGGTGCCGAGGAGTTTGAGCGAGGACTCATCGAACTCTACAAGCGCTGCGTCGATACCATCCATGCTCGTGCCGGACATCAGGCCGACAAAGATGTCGCTCATGTCAGGCTAAGGGGTCGCGAGAGCGACCGTGGCAAGCTGGGTGCGTTTGAAATGCTCGAGCTCCTCGAGAATCGGACCAGACGCGGTCAGGAATTTTTGCCGGTACTTGTCGGCGATCGGATCTGCCTGCGGTAATTTCACAGTGCGTGGATTACGGTGCACGCCATTAATCCGGTACTCATAATGCAAGTGGGCGCCGGTGACCATGCCAGTAGCGCCGACATAGCCGACAGTCTGCCCCTGGCGAACGCGGGAGCCGTTGCGCACTTTGCCAACAAAGCGGGACATGTGAGCGTACAAGGTGGTGATATTTCCGCCGTGCTGCAGGATAACGACGTTGCCATAGCCGTTTTTCACGCCGCGATATATAACTTTGCCATCGCCCGATGCCTTGATCGGTGTGCCGCTAGGCGCTGCGTAATCAACGCCGCGATGCGGGCGCACGGTCTTAAGCACTGGGTGGCGGCGATTCGGGTTGAACGACGAACTCACACGGAAGTCGACGGGCGAGCGTAAGAAGGCTTTGCGGACGCTATGTCCGTCCGGCGTGAAGTAGTCGCTGCGTCCAGACTCGTCCACAAAACGAATAGCACGATTGGTTCTGCCATTGTTGTTGAACTCCGCCGCGACAATCTCGCCGTCGGTAACGAATTCGCCGTCTTGCCAGATTTCTTCCCATTGAATATAGAAATTGTCGCCACTGCGGATGTCCAGGACGAAATCGACGTCCCAGGCGAATATGCCAGCCACGTTCATGATTAGCTTGTCGGACATGCCAGCCGTGGCACCGCTTTCATATAGTGACGTCTCGATGACGCCGTACGCCATGTTTTTGCGCTTCTCAATCGGGCGCTCAACAATCGATGCAATAAAGCCGGTGTCGTTACGACTTACTTCGAGAGCACTCGTCAGGTTCAAAACCGAATACATGCTGACAATCTCGCCGTCGGCATGGGTAATTTCGAATACGTCGCCGGGTTTGATACGCCGAAATTGCGTCTTCGCCTCATCCAGCAGGGCAACGGCGGCAAGGTTGCCGAGATTGAGGTGGTGGCGTCGGAAGAGCTTATCCAGAGTGTCACCCGACTTGATCTCAAGGGTCAGGGTTTCGTGCTCGGGCTCAAGGGCATAGACCAGTGGAATACTACTGACGACGTATGCATCGATTTGATAGTCATCCCCAGGCATTGCTGTCATGACGGGTTCTTGCAGTACGGGTATTGAATCGTCTGATGAGAAATCGAGCGTCGACAGCAATGCGAGCCCGAGAAGCGGGATACCGAGTCCGACGACAAACCATTGCAGCGCCTTAGATTTCTTTGGCGATTTTGCGGCCGTCGGTTTGTAATCGTGTAGCAGTTGACTGCTCGAACGACGCAAGTCGGCGTCCCCGTGATTCAGGATGCCGCTACTCTACCGTGAGGTTTCGTACAGGTCAAAGAAAGGTGTTATAAGTCATAGTCTTAAAAGAATGCTAAAGTTCTGCGGCAAATTACAGGCGCATCGCAAATTCATGACAAATATTGAGCAACAAATGCAAGAACTTGTTCGCGGCACGGAAGAAGTGTTGCCGGATGGAGGTCTTGAGGCAAAACTAAAGAAAGGCCGACCGCTGGTCGTGAAAACCGGATTCGATCCGACGGCGCCGGACTTGCATATTGGCCACACAGTTCTGATCAACAAGATGCGTCAGTTTCAGGAGTTCGGCCACGAAGTCGTCTTCCTGATCGGCGACTTCACCGGCATGATCGGCGATCCGTCCGGCAAGAACACAACTCGACCGGCATTGTCGCCTGACGAGATCAAAGCCAATGCCGAAACCTACCAGTCGCAGATCTTTAAGATTCTCGACGAGAAGACGACGCGAATTGAGTTCAACTCAAACTGGATGGGAAAGATGGACGCCGCCGGTTTGGTCAAGCTGTCGTCGCATCACACGGTCGCGCGCATGCTGGAACGAGATGACTTTAACAAGCGCTACACGGGCGGACAGTCGATTTCGATCCATGAATTCTTGTATCCGATCGTGCAGGGCTACGACTCGGTTGCGCTCAAGGCAGACGTTGAACTCGGCGGCACCGATCAAAAATTCAACCTGTTGGTCGGCCGACAGCTGCAACAGGCTTTCGGGCAGGAGCCGCAGATTGTCCTGACCATGCCGTTGCTGGAAGGCCTCGACGGCGTACAAAAGATGTCGAAGTCGCTGGGAAACTACATCGGTATCACCGATGCGCCCGGAGAAATGTTCGGCAAGATCATGTCGATTTCAGATGAGTTGATGTGGCGTTATTTTGAGTTGCTCAGCTTTCGACCGCTCGAAGATGTGGCCGCAGTACGTAAGAGCGTTGCCGACGGCAGAAACCCCCGCGACGCCAAGTTTGAGCTGGCCGCCGAGATCGTCGCGCGTTTCCATGACGCAGGCGCTGCTACTGCAGCCCAAGAGGAGTTTGTGGCACGTTTTCAAAAAGGCGCTATGCCGGATGAAATTCCGGAAGTTGAGCTGAGCAGCGATGACGGCCTGCTGGGGATCGCGCATCTGCTTAAAAGTGCCGGACTGGTGTCCAGTACGTCCGAGGCGTTCAGAATGATCAAGCAAGGTGCGGTGAAGATCGACGGCGTCCGCGTCGAAGACCGCTCTCTAATGATTGCAGCCGGCGCTAATTGTGTTTATCAGGTGGGCAAACGCAAGTTTGCGCGGGTACATCTGAAATAAGGGGAAACTCAGCGCCCGTTCGGCGTCTAATCAATCCATGAATATAAAGAAGACCGTATTGCTGGCGTTGTTTGTAGCCATTGCTTCGCCAACATTGGCCGAGACCTTCGAAGAGGCTGAAAAGCTCGAGCAGCAACGCCAGGAAATTTTCCAGACCGGCTTTCCGGTGATTGTCGAGAGCCTGAATCTCGGTACATTCGAACTCTTTGTCAGTTCTATCAATCGCAGCGATTTTCTGGATCGTATTTATGGTTTGCGACTGATTGATCAGAAGGTCAAAAAGAGCTTTAACACAAGCATGGCTAACCAGTTCGACAGCATTGTGCGCGATGGTTTTCGTGATTCCAAAGGCGAAATCAAGGCGACACTCCTGGGCGTTGAGTCACGCGGCGTCCGTGGCCGCGCCGTCGTTCGGTTTGATCTGCCAAACTTGCAGTTCAGCTATCACGAGTATGAGCTCTTGCTGGATGAAAATGACCGAATCGTCATTGTCGACTGGATCGACTACCTGCACGGCGAAGGCTTTACCGACGGCATGGGAATGACGCTGGTAATGACTGCGCCGAGTGAAGCCGCGGTTAGAAAGCTGATCGACTTTCAGAACGTCAATCCGGCTGACCTGTTCCAATATAGAGAACTGTTGAAAGCTGCGCGTGACCGACGGGCGGAAAAATATGTAGAGCTTCTTGCAGGCCTGAACCCTGCTTTGCAACGTCAGCGCAACGTAGTGCTGGTAACGGTGCAGTTGAGCAAGGCCATCAACAACCGCCGCTTCCTGCGCGCAGGGTTGATGCAAATGGCCGAGCACTTTCCCGAGGAGCCGCTGTACTCACTGATGTTGTTGGACTATTACGTGCCCTCGAAGCGATACGACGAGGCCATTGCCGCATTGCAGCGCACTTACGCCAAGTTTGGATTCGGCGATGCAGCAATGGAGGCGCGGCTTTCTGCAATTACCTTAGCCAACGGCAATGGCGTTGATGCCAACGCCTTCGCCGAGCGAGCTGTTCTCCTGGAGCCGACGCTTGAGCTAGCCTGGTGGTCGGCGCTGCGTGCTCGAGTGGCTGTAGAGGATTTCTCGGCTGCGGTAGAAGCACTGCAACGGCTCGAAGAGCATCACGGCCATACGCTGGGCGCTGAACAGCTCCAGGGCGACAAGTCGTTTGCCGCATTGCTGGCGTCAGATGACTTCAAGACCTGGGCCGCGTCTCGCTAGCAGGCTGCCTTGATAAAGGTTATCGACTACGAGCCAGCGTACGCCAGTGCGTTTGAGCGCCTCAACCTGGAGTGGCTAGAGAAGTATTTCTGGGTAGAGGACATCGATAAAATCATATTATCGAACCCGGGCGCGGAGGTCATAGATCACGGCGGGCATATCCTGTTTGCGGAGCTCGAAGGTGAGCTCGTCGGAACAGTCGCCCTGAAACATCACGGAGACGGCTGCTACGAGCTGACCAAAATGGCGGTAACCGCTAGCCGGCAAGGGTTTGGCTACGGTCGAGACTTATTGCTTGCCGCAATCGCGCGCTTCGATTCAATTTCCGGCAAGAATCTCTTTCTTGAAACACACAGCAGCCTGCAAACGGCGATTAAATTGTACGGGTCTGCGGGTTTCCATCACGCAAGCCATCCGACGGGCTCAGACTACGCACGATCTGACACCTATATGATCTATCAGCCGAACTGAAAGCTACTGAAAAATATAGAAAAAACGTTCTACGCCCAGCTACCTGCAGCGAATCTCCACATTAGTTTGCGATAAGTGTTGACGAGCACACAATCGTAGCTATAATGCCCGTCCGCTGCAGGCACGGTGTCCTTCGGCGAACCACTAATTAGAAAGACCCAACAGGCCCGGGCTGTTCATTGATCCCGTTTGGCCTGTATAATTGTGGGCTGCCTCGCGCAAGTGAGGCGTGTTCTTTAAAAACTTAATCAGATAATTTGTGTGGGGACTTGCGTTGGAATTTGCGAAGGCAATAAAGACGTAAGAACCTAGAAATAGTCAGT
>CAYWYT010000162.1:0-6323 GCA_964462665.1 uncultured Woeseiaceae bacterium
TACGATCCTACGATTCGTAAGCACGTGATCTACAAGGAAGCCAAGATCAAGTAACGCTCGTGCTGCATGCCTGAGCTTCCTGAAGTCGAAACAAGCCGCCGCGGCATTGAGCCGTTTCTGGTCGGCGAACGCATCGACGAAATCATAGTCCGAGAGAAACGCCTGCGTTGGCCGGTTGCTGCTGACGTTGCGGAACAACTCACGGGTCAAACCGTCAAATCCGTCACGCGCCGCGCCAAGTACCTGCTGATCAACACCAGCAACGGCAGCGCGATGATTCATCTCGGCATGTCAGGCAGTGTTTACATCGTCGATCGTGACACGCCCGCCGGAGTGCATGAGCATTTCGACTTTGATCTGAGATCCGGAAAAACACTTCGTTATCGTGACCCCCGTCGCTTCGGCTCGCTGCACTGGACCAGGCATCCCGAGCAGCACAAGCTAATCAAGTCACTCGGACCCGAGCCGCTGGGCGATGAATTTTCGGGCGAGTATCTTTGGCGACGATCCCGTGGCCGCAAGGTGACCATCAAACAGTTCATCATGAACGCCAATATCGTTGTCGGTGTTGGCAACATCTACGCCTCTGAAGCCTTATTTTTGGCGGGCATTAGCCCTTTGCGTGCTGCAGGTCGGGTGGCGCGCCAGCGTTACGATGTTCTGGCAGATGTGATTCGACAGGTTCTGCTAAAAGCGATCGCGGCTGGTGGTACAACCTTGCGTGACTTCTATGGAGGCGATGGCGAGGCAGGCTATTTTCAACAAGAGCTCAGCGTCTACGGTCGCGAAGGTGAGCCGTGCATTACGTGCAAGCAGCCTGTTTCAGCAGTGGTGCTAGGTCAGCGCTCGACCTTTTATTGCAAGAATTGCCAGAGCTAATCGCGGCTTCAGGCCCGATTAACACGCTCCATCAACGCCAGCTTCACATTCGGCGAGACAAACTCGCCGACATCACCGCCCAGTTCCGCTACTTCCTTAACCAGACTCGACGAGATGAACATGTACTTCTCAGTTGGCGTCAGGAACGCCGTTTCAACTTCGTCGGTCAGATGGCGGTTCATATTTGCGAGTTGAAACTCGTACTCAAAGTCAGACACAGCACGCAGCCCGCGGATAATTACCCGCAGGTCATGCTCGCGTGCGAAATCGACCGTGAGGCCCGCATAACCGCAAACCTCGACGTTGCTCAGGTGCGCCAGCGCATTGCTTGCCATTGCGACTCGCTCATCGGTTGAAAACATCGGCGCCTTACTGCCGGGGTTATCAGCAATCGCCACCACCACCCGGTCGAACAGCTGCGAGGCTCTGCGCACAAGATCCTCGTGGCCCAGCGTAATGGGGTCGAATGTTCCTGGGTACATTGCAGCAACGGTCATCGATGAGTCCTTTAGTTTTGGCTACCGGCATCCAGCAGGGAATATCGCACATTGCCTGAATTCTTGGTCTTCAACACCTGCCATGGCTCCGGCAACTCGAGTTCAGGCTGATTACGATCTTCCTCGATATAGATGCGAGCATTGTCGGCCAGCAGCGAGCTTTCCTCAAGACGTGTACAGAGGTCCGGCAGAATATCGGCGGCGAAGGGTGGATCGAGAAACACGATCTCAAACCGTGCATCGCCAGCTTGTTGCAGAAACCGCACTGCGTTGGTCTCGTGAACAACAGCATTCTCAGCCTGCAATGTCGTGATATTCGCTCGCAAGGTCTGCGTCGCTTTGGTCGATTTTTCGACGAACACGCAGTCTGCAGCGCCGCGCGATAGAGCCTCAAGACCAAGCGCCCCTGTGCCGGCAAACAAGTCGAGGCAACGCGCGCCCGCGATGCGCGGCGCAAGCCAGTTAAAAACGGTCTCGCGGATGCGTGCCGAGGTTGGCCGCAGGCCGGGCACGTCCGCGATTTCCAACAGACGACTACGCCAGTTTCCCGCTACAATACGCAGCCGTCCGGGCTGAGATTTATTTTCAGCGTTTCGTTTTGCCAATAGACACATCCTTAACATCGCCAGTGTAGGCGATTCATCACCCACAGGTGACTTTGATTACCGATGTTTGGAAGAAAAGAAAAGACCCAGGATAAGCCGGCAGAGAAAGGCGGTTTCATCAAGAGACTGCGCGCGCGGCTAAACAAAGGCGACAGCTGGCTAAGCTACGACCTCGCGAACCTCGCTCCCGGCGGAACCATCGATGACGACGTACTGGAAGAACTCGAGTCCCTTCTGGTTATGGCCGATGTGGGCATCACGACGACTGAGCGGATCATTGCGGATCTTCAGGCCAGCCTCGCACGCAAAGAACTCAAAGATGTGGCCGCGCTGAAAGAAGGCTTGCGGCAGTCCTTGTTATCTATCTTGCGTCCGGTAGCCAAACCGTTGCTCATCGAGAAAACGGATGGGCCGTTCGTGATCCTGATGGTCGGCGTTAATGGGGCCGGCAAGACCACCACTATTGGCAAGTTAGCTCGGCACCTCAAGAATGACGGCTTGTCCGTACTGCTCGCAGCGGGTGATACATTTCGCGCGGCTGCTGTTGAACAATTGCAGGCATGGGGTGAACGCAATGAAGTGCCGGTCATCTCACAGCATGCAGGGGCCGATCCGGCTGCCGTAATTTATGACGCCTGGGAGGCCGCACGTGCCCGTGGTATCGACGTAGTGCTAGCAGATACAGCGGGACGCCTGCAGAACCAGCAAGGCCTTATGGATGAGCTGATCAAGGTAAAGCGGGTAGCTGCACGTAACGATGCAACGGCGCCGCAAGAGATCATGTTGGTCCTGGATGCGAGCCAGGGACAGAATGCGCTGGTGCAGGCGGAGAAATTTCACGAGGCACTGGGGCTCACCGGAATTACCGTAACCAAGTTGGACGGCAGCGCGAAGGGTGGCATTCTGTTGGCTATCGCGCATCAACTGCAGGTCCCGGTACGTTTCATCGGCATTGGCGAGTCGGCCGAGGACATGCAGCCATTCGACGCGGACGAGTTTGTTGATGCTCTGCTCGCAGGCATGGAATAGCCATGATCCAACTTGAAGAAGTTACCAAACGATTTCCTGGAGGACAGGAAGCGCTGTCCGGGCTTAGTCTTTCAGTTGAAAAAGGTGAGATGGTTTTTGTCACTGGCCATTCGGGCGCCGGAAAGAGCACCTTGCTTAAGCTGATTGCGCTGATCGACCGTCCGACCGGCGGCCAGGTCATCGTAGATGGGCAAAACACGCGACGAGTGAAGCGTCGCAAGATTCCAGCCTATCGTCGCCAGATCGGCATGGTGTTCCAGGATCACAAGTTGCTGTACGACCGGACTGTCTTCGACAACGTTGCTTTGCCGCTCGTCATTGCCGGTATGAACTACAAGGAAGCGGGGCGTCGTGTTCGACCGGCGCTGGAACAGGTGGATCTGCTCAACAAGGAGAAGCAGAATCCTGCGACCCTGTCGGCGGGCGAGCAACAGCGCGTCGGCATCGCTCGTGCGGTGGTGTCGCGACCAAAATTGCTAATCGCCGATGAACCCACCGGCAATCTCGATCCGGATCTGTCGCTGGAAGTTATGCGTATGTTTCGGCGTTTCAACGAAGTTGGTGTAACGCTGTTGATAGCCAGCCACGACATAGCCTTAATCGACAAACTGGGATGCCGCCGTATTGAACTGGACGGTGGCAAGCTCGCGCAGGCGGCCGAAGAGCCGGAGCCGTGGGAATGACGATCTGGCTTACGCGTCACGCCAGCACCTCGATCGGCTCGCTCGGGCGCTTGTTCCGGCAGCCATTCGCGAGCCTGATGATTATCCTGGTTATTGCCGTGACGCTTGCCATACCCGCCGCGCTAAACCTTGTAGTGAAGAACGCGCAATCGGTAAGCGCAGGATGGGACAACGCTCTCGACTTTTCCGTTTACTTACAGCGAGGCGTGTCTGAATCAGAGGCCTCCAGTCTGGCAAGCCTTATTCAACAGCGCGCCGACGTGGAAACGGTTCGGCTTATTAGTGCGACCGAAGCACTGGATGATTTTCGGCAACAATCCGGTTTTGGCGAGGCGCTTGATCAACTAAGCGAAAACCCATTGCCGCACACGCTGGTTGTTCGACCCAGCGCGGCGAACAGCAGCCAGTCGATCGTCTTGTTGCAGGAAGAGCTCGGTAATTTACCGGAGGCCGATGCCGTGCAGGTGGATACCGAATGGGTGCAACGATTCCATGCAATTCTGGATATCCTGCGCCGAGCGATTGTCATTGGGGCGTCTTTGCTCGGTATCGCGATCGTTATCATCATTGGCAACACCATTCGCCTGGACATCCAGAATCGTCGCGAAGAGATTGAGGTAACCAAGCTCATCGGTGCGAGTAACGCCTTCGTACGCCGACCGTTTCTCTGGTCCGGACTTTGGTATGGCTTGTTTGGCGGTCTGTTAGCAGTCGGTCTGGTCCATTACGGTCTGTTTCTGCTAGAGCAGCCGGTCGCGCGGCTTGCCGGCCTGTACCAAAGCGGTATCGTCGTTGTGAGCCTGTCGGCTAACGAAACTCTGACCGTAATTGGCATCGGAGTAGCGCTGGGACTGACCGGGTCCTGGTTTGCCGTAGCCCGCCATATGCGTCGAATTGAGCCTCGCTAGCCAGTCTATTGAACATAATGCAGTTCTTTCAGTTCATGCTAAATAACTGATATTTATAGGCTTATAACTAATCAGTAGTGGGAACTTATGTCCTTTGTTAGCACTCTAACCCTTCGAGTGCTAAAATAGGCACCTGAAAAGGAGGATCACTATGACCAATGCCGTTACTACACTAGCTCACGACGTCGCGCTGGCCGGACCTGTCGGCAGCCTCGATTCGTATATCCATGCAGTTGGCGCTATACCCGTGCTCAGCAAGGAAGACGAGCAGGCGCTATCACGACGCTTCACAGATCAGGAAGATCTCGATGCCGCCCGTGAACTGGTCATGGCCCACTTGCGCTTCGTTGTGCATATCGCGAAGGGTTACACAGGTTATGGCTTGCCACTGAGTGATCTGATCCAGGAAGGCAACGTTGGTCTGATGAAAGCCGTGAAACGCTTTGATCCTGACTATGACGTGCGCCTCGTGTCTTTCGCCGTGCACTGGATACGCGCCGAAATTCATGAATTTGTGTTGAAGAATTGGCGCATCGTAAAAGTTGCGACGACCAAGGCGCAGCGAAAATTGTTCTTCAACTTGCGTAAGAACAAGAAGAGCCTTGCCTGGTTGTCACATGCAGAGACCTTGGCGGTTGCCGCGGATCTCGGTGTCACCGCCAAAGAAGTTACCGAAATGGAAAAGCGCCTGAGCGCGCGTGATGCGATTTTCGATCCTGCGCCTGGAGCCGATGACGAGCATTCCTTTACACCGGCTGCTTATCTTCCGAGTGAGGATGCGGACCCGGCTGACCTTGTCGAGAAGACTGACTGGCATGACGACGCGACCTCTAGAATGGCCGAAGCGATGAAAGATCTTGATGAACGCAGTCAGGACATTCTGAAGAGTCGCTGGCTGACCGAAAGCAAAATGACCCTGCACCAACTGGCTGATCGTTACGGTATCTCTGCCGAGCGAATTCGTCAGCTTGAAGCGAACGCAATCAAGAAGCTGCGTACTGCAATAGTCGTTTAGGAGTAGAGCTTACGGCGGTAGGAGATCCAACCGCCGTCCTCTACGCCATGCGGGTCGTGGTGCGTCCAATGCACCAGCCCGCCCAGCTCGTTCCATTCGTACATACCGCGAAACTTAATTCGATCACCCATACCGAGTGGCACACGCTTTGCCAGGTCGATGTTGTGTGCGACCAATAGAGTGTCGCGATTGCGTAGTTGCAACACGAAGCGCTGATGTTGAGACCCCTCGCTATCGTCGCTTAACAAGCGTCGGACAAAACCGGAGTCCTCGATCCATTTTCCGTCATCCCACTTTTTGTAACTGGCATCGATTGACTTGCTACCCGCTAGTAAGTGGAACCATCGTAATCTCGACGCGTCGATTCGCCTGACGACCGGTTTCCTGAGAGTTATCCGCGAACGGCATGCTTTCACCCAATCCAATGATGATCAATCGCTGACTCGAGATCTTGCGCGATTGCAGATACTGCGAAACGGTACTGGAGCGGCGCTCTGAAAGAGTTTGGTTGTGCGCGTCAGAGCCAGTGCTGTCTGTATGACCGGCGACTTCGACGACTGTCTGATCGAATTCCCGGATCACTTTGCTAACCGAATTCAATACATTAAAGAAGGCCGGATTCAGATCCGAACTATCTGTGGCGAAAGTGACGTTTCCAGGCATATTGAGCGTGATGTTATCGCCAGTTCGGGTAACGCTGACACCCG
>CAYWYT010000163.1:0-6287 GCA_964462665.1 uncultured Woeseiaceae bacterium
GTCCGCTGCAAACGTTCCTTCATGAAGGCAACTGCAGTGTCCTCGAAGTTAGGATCTTCTCGATTCAAGAAAAAACAGCATGAAACGAATCGATCAAACGGATTACGCACAAACGCGAACTTGAAATAGCTGTTCCAGACGCCAGGCTCGAGGTGCGGCCGAATTTCCTGGGCGCTGATGTGACCATGTCGTAGTCGAGCCAATTGCGGTATGGGCAGAAATTGTTCGCCAAAGAGTATCTGCTGTTCCCAATCATCCGGCCCGGTATGCTGATGCAATGCGTCTCGAATAGTATGCGTCGCGGTCTTCGGTACGGCGAAGAATATAAACTTATGTCGGTGCGAGATAATCATGCGAGCAGATCAGGACCAAGCGCTTTTTTCAAAGGCTCCAGCCACTGCTCGAAATTGCGCCACTGCTCAAGGCCCGACGTATAGATCGGTTGGCGAACTTGCTCGGCGCTTGGCGTACGGATGCTGCGTTGCGTCTTGTGAAAATCGACGCACGCTTGTTCAAACGGTAAGCCGCAAAAATCCAGTATGCGATGCACCTGCGTTTCCAGGTCCGCGACCACATCTTCGTATTGCACACGTAGCACGTATCCTGGCAAAACGCGGTCCCAGTGGTCCATCAAAGTTACGTATTGGCGGTAATAATTGCCGATATCAGCGAGGCTGTACGAGAATTCCTGCCCTTCGCCAAATAATTGTTTGTAACCACTGAAACAGCACGCCAGCGGATGTCGGCGTGCGTCGATGATCTTTGCGTTCGGCAGGATCAAGCGAATCAATCCGACGTGAAAAAAGTTATTTGGCATCTTGTCGATGAAGAAAGGGGCGCTACCGCGATAGGCCCGTGTGTCCTCAATGAACTGCTCTCCGAAGCGCTGAAAATACTCGTCTTCGAGTTCCCCAAGAACCTTGGGGTAGCGCGGCGTGCCATTCGGATCTTCGAAGCGGCCGCGGAGCCGTTTCGCCAGGTTCAGAATGTTGTGCAGCTCCATCGTGCCGTCAACCATCGAATGCGACGAAAGAATTTGTTCCAGTAGTGTCGATCCGGCGCGCGGCAGTCCGAGGATGAATATCGGGTCGGCGGCGGCGTCACCCAGGCCTTGTTTGGCCGCAAAAAGCTCTTGGGTACAAACGTCGATCTGCGCATCAACTCGTATCTGCAGCGGTTTCTCGTGATGATGCGTTTGCTTCTTCTTCAACGCATTACCCTTGTCGTAGTACTGCATTGATGTCGCAAAGTCGTGTCGATCTTCATTGGCTTTGCCGAGCGCAAAGCAAAACTGAATGAGTTCACTTTCGCTGGTAGTCTCGGCAAGCTCCGCCTGCAACATCATTTCGATTTCCGCTTCAGGAAACTCATATGACTTCGTATTGGCCAGGCTCCAGAACGCATCGCCGTGGTCTGGTTTGATTGAGTAAGCCTTGCGATACAAGTCGATTGCCTTGTCCATGTCGCCATCGGCTTTGTAAACGTGGCCGAGCGCCATTGGGTAGAAATGATTTTCGGGACTGCGTTGCATTAAATCGTCATAGCAGGCTTGTGCTGCGGTGTGATCGCCGATACCCATGCAGGCAGATGCGTGCAAGGCGTCAATCGTTTCGTGCTCGTTCGGGTATTTTGCGAGCAGCAAAGTAGATTGTTCAAAGGCTTTGGCGAACTTCTGCATTCGCAGCAAAATATTAGCGTACTGAATGCGCGCGTTGCGGTGCTCAGGATCAAATTCGACGCAACTTTCGAGCAAGAATTCAGCGTCGTCAAAAACATTATTACGCGTCGCAATTTCTGCGAGCAGGCGCATACCCTCAATGTTTGTCTTGTCATTACTCAGGTAATGGCGACACAGTCGTTCGGCATCGAGCAGGCGCTCGTCGGACATGTAACTGATGACAGTTAGCAGTTCTGCCGGCAGGGTGTTTAGAAACGTCAGCTGGTCCTCGGCACGCTCTTGCTTTTCAGCGTTACCTGAGTCGCGGTAAAGTTTCGCCAGGCACATCCAGCTGTGCTTTAGCGATGGATCGTTGCTAACGGCGCTTTCGAAGGCAATGCCAGCCTCATGGAGTTGATTTTTCGCGATAAAGTTATTGCCAGTTTCCTGGTGCGCGCGGCCGAAAGTTGGCTTCGTTTTGAGAATGGCACGTAGAGTATCGAGTGCTTCGGCCCAGTTGTGCTGCATTCGTTGCGCTACCGCGAGGGTATAGCCGGCCTCAACGTTGCCCGGATCGTTGGCCAAGATGTCCGTGACGATGCTCACTGCCTTTGTCAGGTCGTCACGGCCCAGCAGGGCCTGCGCCTCAGCAAGCTGCTTTTGGATGTCAGTCATTTCCGTCACGTACGCATCACCAACTGTAGTAGACAAAAAAAAGGGCGAACCTCAGTTCGCCCTTCAATTATCCACGCTTGGTCAGTCTATTCATAATCCATGTTGAATCGAATGCCAATCGTCATTGGCCGCTGCACGGTCGTTTCGGGGGTGAACTTTCCGGCAACTTGCACAATAGGGGCATCTTCGCTGGTGATGTTGTCAATGAATATTTCGGCACCCCAGTTGTCCTTGTTAAACCCAAAAGCAGCATTAAACGTGGTCGCGCTCGGGTTTACGTAGCGGGAGTTGTTCGGCAGGCGAGTTCCGCCAGCGCCGTCAGGAATTTCAACCGTACCGAAAGTGCCACCTTCATCCTGTATCTTCAGGCCAGATGTTCTGCCGGTCTGTTGCAGCAAGGTGTCTTCAAAGAATTCAGCGCTGCCGATCAATGCGGTTACCGACTCACCACGATAGTTCAGGCTAGCCGATACATACGCATCTGCCTGCATTCCATCCATATAGAAGTTGTATCGAGCCCGCAGGTTACCGGAGATGTCCGATGCCAAGGGCAGGTCGCTGCCAACAGGAACCGCGACTCCCTCCAATTGAGAATTAATTCGGGTCAGCTCGGTATCCAGCAATGAAAATGCGCCTTGTAAAGTAAAATTGTCAGTGGCAGCCCATTGAAAGTCGACATCGAGTCCTTTGATATCCGCATCGCCGACATTCTCGATAAAGAAAAGGAACGCGACGTTCGATGGATCGAAACGCGAGACCTGCAGGTCGGTGATTTCGGACATGTAGTAGGTCGCATTCAAGCGGAATCGGTCCGTGATGTCGCCTTTGAAACCAATCTCGACGTTTTCAAGTGTGTCGGTACTAGCCAGCGCAGGAACAACATACCCGGAAAACGCGCCTGATTGATTCGCGGCCAATTGACCCGCATTTCGGTTCTGCGTAGCGGGGCGATAGCCTTCCGTGTACGCCGCAAACAACATCATCGAATCAGTCGGGCTCCAATCAAGAGACGCTCTCATTATGGTGTCTTTTTCGTTAGTAGCGCCATTTTTCTGAATGTCGCTGACGTCGAGTCGACCTTCCTGAATAGCCAGCAGGGTTGCCGCATTGCTGCCGCCACCGCGGAACATATCGCGCGCGCCATTTGGTGATGTCGCATTGAGGATGACGTTGTCATCGCCGGTAGCAGCATACTCGCCCAACGTGTCTAGCCTGGCAGTAACGTCATTACTGAAAGCGTTACTGTTACAACGGCCGTCGTCTGTTCGTTCCGAGTTGCCGAAGCCTTGCGGGTCTATGCCGTAACGACAACCGAAGGAAAAGTTGGCAGCGCCTTCTAGTGCCGAGTTGAGATCGTAAGTTCTTGCACTGACTGACACTGTGAATGCATCCGTCAGATCGAACGCTAATTGTCCGAAAAATGCGACTTCGTCTTCAGTCCGAGTGAAATCGTTGAAGAACGTGGTCAGCGGACTACGCGGACCGGAGGTTGTGACGCCCACGGTAGGGACTGTCGTGTTGCCCAGCAAAAATCCGTCGCCGGAATTGTCGTTGTAGTAACTGCTGATATGTTCCGAGAACGCGTCGTTGGTCGAGAAGTATTGAAATTCACCAGTATGCGTGGTTTCGACGTCGTTGAAATACGCACCCAGGATAAAGCGGAATCGGTTCGCGGCATCCGAACTAATGCGAATTTCGTGCGTCGTGCGCTCGCTGGAGGTCCCCTCAAGGTACTGCTTGGTCGGGTCATAACAGTTGTTAACGTCAGTTGCGTCGTAGACGTTACCGCTACACAGGTAGTAGGTGATGTAGCCGCCACCGTTGTTGTAGAAGGTGTAGTCAATAATGCTGTCCACATCGCGCTGCAGGAAGCCGCCGGTGTAAACGAGGTCCAGAACCCCCAGCCGACCATTCAGCGTCCAGCTTGTTAAGCCGAAGTCGTCGCTGTTGCGCTCGGGTGAAAACTTCGCATTCTTGTCGTCGCCGATGCTGGGGTCAGTAAGGAAGGTGCCGTCAACCTCAAGCGATTGTGCAGTATGTTGCAGCAAGATGTCCCAGCTGTCGTTTATGTCGTAGGCGAAGCCGATGCGCATACCGCGGTAGCTGGCCTGATTCCAGTCTTGTTCGGCCAAATTGGCATTGAACGCAGTCTTGACGGAGTCCGCACTGGCAAGTGACGGTCCGAATCCCAGTGAGTTGCGGTCAACAACAATAGCGCTGGGCGTGAATGAGGCTTCAACATTGTCGATCCAGCCGCCCTGGGCGTCTGAATAAACAACGACGCGAGTCGCAAACTTGTCCGTGAAGGGAATGTTGATATAGCCGTCAACCGCTGCACTGTCCGTGCCGCCGTCAGTGATGGAGTACTTGGCATTAAAGCCCGCAGAAAATACACCTTGCTGCGGCTTCTTGGTAATCAGACGCATCGTGCCAGACTGCGAGCTCGCACCGAACAGGGTGCCTTGTGGGCCAGCCAGAACTTCGATGCGTTCCAGATCCACCGCGTAGTAATCCAAATTTCTCGCGCCGAAGGATACCGGCTGCTCGTCAACATAAAGAGCAACGCCAGGAGCGGTGCCGTTAGCAGGTCCGATGGTTACAGAAGTTTGATCAGTTGCTGCGCCGCGAATGAAGATTTCTTTTTTGCCCGGACCATTACCCGAGGAAAGAACGTTAGGCAGAAAATCGACATATTTGTCGAAGGTTTCGATTCCGAGTTCGCGCAACGAGTCGCCGCTCATTGCCTGCACCGATACAGGGATGTCCTGCATGCTGGCCGAACGCTTGGTTGCGGTTACTGTGATTTCTTCAAATACGCTTGATTCTTCTTCCTGAGCAGTTGCGGTACCACCACTGACAGCGAGTGCGACGGCAGCAGACAAAACTGTTTTGATCGGACGAATTTCTTCAGACATATTTTTTTCCCCCCCCGGGAATTTTAGATTTGCGCGATAACGGCTGTATGGGCAACATACGCAACGCCTTTAGAAACTAACCTATGCACTAAGGCAAAGTCTGTCTCTATGCGACGCAAGTTATGTCTACTACGACAATTCGTCGTTTAATCTAGAATAACTCCACATCGGGAGAGTGTACGTGGAAAAACCTACCGACGGAAATGATTACAAATATGTTGTAGGGCAAGACAACATTCGTATTTATGGTCTGGACGTACACAACCCGGTATTCATGATATCGGCGGTTTTGGTAGTCGCATTCGTTGTCGGCACTCTAATTTTCCTCGATTCCGCGGGCGCTGCATTTTCTGACATGCGCGTCTGGATAACGACCAAGTTTGATTGGACCTTCATGATTTCGATGAATGTATTCGTCGTTTTCAGTCTGTTCATCGCGTACAGCAAGCTGGGCAAAATTCGTCTCGGCGGCAAAGATGCGAAACCGAGATACGGTTATCCCGGTTGGCTGGCAATGCTGTTTGCGGCGGGGGTCGGTATCGGGTTGATGTTCTATGGCGTCCTCGAGCCCGTTACCCACACGCTCAATCCACCTCTGGGAATCGATCCGGCGAATCAACAAGAGGCTGCAGCAGCCGGAATGTCTGCGGCGATTTTGCATTGGGGATTACATGCCTGGGGCGTATACGCCGTCGTCGGTCTCGCTTTGGCTTTCTTCTGTTTCAACCGCGGACTACCGCTGACACTGCGTTCTGCGTTCTACCCATTGTTCGGCGATCGTGTGTGGGGTGTTTTCGGCCACGTTATCGACGTCACCGCCGTGCTCGCGACGATCTTCGGACTTGCGACCTCGCTGGGCCTCGGCGCCGAACAAATCGCTGGCGGTCTCAAATATTTGTTTGATATCGAACCAACGGGCACGACAAAAATAGTCCTGATCACCGCAATCATTTGCGTCGCGCTGGCGTCGGTTGTCGCTGGTCTGGACAAAGGTGTGAAACGACTTAGCGAGATCAACATGGGGCTTGCCGGACTGTTGT
>CAYWYT010000164.1:0-6281 GCA_964462665.1 uncultured Woeseiaceae bacterium
TTTGCAGCAACCCCGACAGTTTCCAACACCGATAATCCGCCGTCGCAAAGAAGCTTCGCTATTTCCGCCGGCTTCTGGAACATCCGCCAGCGGTGCGTGCCGCGAGGCAGCCAACGCAAAAAATACTCTGCGCCGATGATGGCAAACAAAAATGCCCTGGCGGTGCGATTGATGGTAGCGACGAACATTACGCCGTTCTCAGCGGTCAGGCGCGAGCAATCAGCCATGAACGCAGCAACATCTGCGACATGCTCGACGACCTCCATGTTGAGTACAACGTCGAAACTTGCACCTTCTGCGGACAAATCGGCAGCCGTGCAAAAGCGATAGTCGATTGGCAGTTTACTCTCGCGGGCGTGCAGCGCGGCAATCGCGATATTTTTCTCTACGACGTCAATACCAGTGACGTCAGCACCGAGCTTAGCCATTGACTCGGAGAGGATACCGCCGCCGCAGCCAACGTCGAGAACGCGTAGCCCGCGCAGTGGCTGTGCATTGTTCAGATCGCGCTCAAAATAGCGGCAAAGCATCTCGCATATGTAAGCTGTGCGCAGCTCATTGAGCTTGTGCAAGGGCCAGAAGGGTCCAGCCTGATCCCACCAGGTTTCTGCCATGCGTGTATAGAAGTCGACCTCTCGTGCATCAACTGTCGCATCGCGTCTCATACCTTGCGGCGCAGCTTTGCGGCCACTTCCCATCCGCTTAAGAAGGCGGCTTCCACTCGACCATGGCGAAACCAATCGCCACAGCCAGCCAGCTGCGATTCCGCATCAACCAGGCACGCAGGCCCCGACTTTTTATCGGCGTTCGCGTAGCGCCATCGTTGCAGTTGGCAAAAGGATGCTTGCTCACAGTCGATGCCGGTTACTGCAGAGACCTCTCCTAGCAAATGCTCCTGTACTGTCAGCAGCGGTTCATCGAGATTAGTATCGACGTACGCGTTAGTCGAATGCGCCACCAGCGTAAACCGCTCAGCTCTTTGCGGTTTGCTGCTGTTGACCGCAACCCAGCTGATATCGGCACCACTCACCAGCGCCGCCTGCCACGGCAAAAGTAACGGCTTGTCGAAACCGAGCATCAACGCAAAGCAGGCATGCATTTGTACCTCTGCTGCCAGTCGCTGCAGTCGTGAATCCGCTGGCAGCAGCGTCGCAGCCTGGGCGGCGGGAACTGCACAAACGACCCAATCAAAGTGCCCCAGCGCATTGCCGTCGCTGTCGGCCAGGCGCCAGCCGTCAGCCTCGCGGTTGAGCTGCGCGACGGTCGTGTTTTGCCGAATCGTCAGTCCGTCAGCAAGATACCTGCCGATTGCATTCATGCGCGGTGCGCCAACGTAGTGGGGATAGGTGTCGTCCCAATCCGCTGTCGCGATAACGGTATGTCGCTGCAGCTCGGCGACTCTCGCATGCCAGCAGGCAACCGTGCCATTTGCGATCAACGGCTCGAGAAACTCCTGAAATTCAGTCGACCGGGCGGTGAAGAACTGTGCGCCGTGGTCGAACTCAAAATCGCCTCCATAGCGTGTTGCCATGCGACCGCCAAAGCCGCGCGATTTTTCGAATACTGTAACGTCACTAAATTCCTGCAGCTTGCGAGCGGCGACAAGTCCGGACAATCCGGCGCCAATGACCGCCACACGCATCACTGTGCAATGACGATCAGCAAGGACACGATAGCAATCAGAGTCGCCATGCTGCGCACGCGCAGATACGGCGCGGAAATTACGGCATCAATTCTTAGGCGCCGATCGATTAACAACAGTGCCACGAATGCGAATATCTGTACGCTAATCGCTGTTTTGATGTTGCTGCCAATATAGGCAAACCAGACGACCAGGAAAATTGCATTGCTGATAATAAACAAGTTGAGCGAATCGGCGCAGCGGCCGGAAAGATAAGTGCCCCAGTGAGCGCCCGCAAGGAAACAAATGATCGCGAGTCCATAGGACGCCAGCAGTTGATCCAATGATCCTAGAAACGGTAGTGCGTCATGCCCCAGCAACGGTAGCAACGCGCCAGCAATGAAAGGAGTCGTGCCGGCCAGTGCCAGCGCTGTGTAAATCTTGGTGTCTTGCATTATCAGTTAACTGACTGCGGATCGGTCACAAGCTCTACGCTACCGGCGCGTCCCACCAGCGCACGTAGGTCATCAATGATCACAGCAACAGCCGGCGTGACAAACAGCACCATGAAACCCGAGATCACGATGCCAAAGCCCAGGCTAACCGCCATCGGTATCAGAAACTGCGCCTGCGGGCTTTTCTCCAACAACAACGGTGCCAGACCCAGGGCGGTCGTCAAGGTCGTCAGCATAACCGGTCGAAAGCGGCGCGCAGCTGAGGATGCAGCTGCCGTAACAGCGTCAGCGCCGGCTGCCCGATGCTGGTTGTAGAGATCGACCAACACTACGGATGCATTCACAGCAACGCCGGCCAGAGCCACGATGCCGAAGATCGATACGAAGGACAGCGGAAAACCAAGAACCATGTGTCCGAGCACGGCACCCGCCACGCCCAGCGGTATAGCGACCAGAATCGCGATCGGCTGCAGGTAGGACCGCAGCTGTGTGGCGATCAGTGCATAAATGATCAACAAGACAACGATGAATGCGCTGCCGATGGCCGCCAGATCCTCGTTCTGCTCGCGCGTCGCCCCTGCGCCAACCCAGCGCAGACCGCCGAATTCCTGCTCCAGTTGCGGCATGATCTTCTCGAGGATCGCTGCGTTCGCGATGTTCGGCGTCGATACGGCGGCGTCCACGTCAGCGCTCACTGTAACAACCCGACGGCCGTCAATTCGATCGACCGACGAATAGGCGCGGCTCTCGGTCACGCTAGCAACCGTAAACAGCGGCGCCCTGTCACCGCTTGGCAACTGCACACGGAAATTATTCAGTCCGTCCAGACTGGCCCGAGTCGATTCAGGGTAACGGACATAAACACGTATCTCCTCGCGGCCACGTTGTATGCGCTGCACTTCCTCTCCGAAGAACCCCTGGCGAACCTGCACGGCTACGTCTACTGGCCGTAAACCGGCGGCGCGACCAGCTGCGGTCAGTTCAAAAACCAGCTGACGCTTACCAAGATCGAAGCTGTCTTCAATTTGGTTGACGCCTGCAATCGCCGTGAGACGCTCACGCATGCTGTTAGCGGCGGCAATAAGTTGGTCTTCGTCCTGATGCGCGAGCTCAAACTCGACGTCTGTTCCGAAACTTGCAAAACTCGACGCAAAGCTGAGCCGCTCTGCACCCTCGATGCTACCAACCTCGCTGCGCCAGCGACGTTCGATCTCGGCGGCTGGCGTCTGTCGCTTGCCGAACGGCGTTAGCTCTATGCGAATCTGACCGACGTTTTCTGACGATGAGAAGCTGCTCTGTCCACCGGGACCGGAATCGCTTGCCGCGTTGCCACCACTCGTTGCGGTAACAGAGACAAACAGCTCTTCTCCGGTCTCGATACGCGCGTCTTCGGCAACCTGTATTGCCGCCTCGGACATACGCTTGACCGCAGCGTCGGTCCGGGCAAATGGCGTGCCCTCGGGCATCGTCACCGAAGCCGAAATACTGTTGCCTTCGATCTGCGGAAAAAAGATAAAACGCACATGACCATTTGCGAGCAGGCCCATACATAGTATGAAAAACGCGGCTGCAATCGATACGGTCGCATACCGCCAGCGTGCGGCGAACGCCACACCGGGCTCAACGATATTGTCTCGAAATCTAGCTAAGCCGCCCGCGATGCGCGTCTGTACCCGCTTGATCGGACCACGCGACCATTGCCCCCCATGACTCAGGTGAGAGGGCAGAATACAAAAGGCTTCCAGCATCGATACGATCAGCACGCTGATGACGACGAGCGGGATGGCGCGCGTGATATCGCCAAACGTACCACCTGTAAACAGCAAGGGCGCGAACGCCGCAACCGTCGTCAATACGCCAACAACGACCGGCGCAAGCACACCGCGAGCGCCTCGGCTGGCAGCCATCGGGCCACTCAATCCTTGCTCTCGCTCCGCATCAATGTTCTCGCCGATCACGATCGCGTCGTCGACAACAAGACCGAGCACAATGATCAGTCCAAACAGCGAGACCATCGTGATGGTCACACCGAGCAAGCCAAACAACAGGAAGCCGCCCATGAAAGCCGTCGCTATCCCCATACTGACCCAGACCGCCAACTTGAGATCCAACATCAGCACCAGGAACAGGAACACCAGGGCGAATCCGAAGGCGCCGTTGCGCAGCAGAAGATTCATACGTTCTTCCAAAAGCTGCGTTTCGTCGCGAAACTCGACCAGGTCAACACCCAGCGGCGGGCTATAGCCTGCGAGGAAATCGTCGACGGCCGCTTTCACGGCAAGCACGTCTTCGGCTTCGGCGCGCGAAACACGAACGAAAACCGCGGGCATACCATTATAAAGATTTGAAAGTTGTGGACGAACGAAACTGTCACGAACCTCCGCGAGGTCGGCAAGCGTGATCGCAGAACCGTCCGGTAGTGTGCGTACGATAATCGTCTCGAACGCCGCGCCCGTCTGGCGCTTCTGATTCGTCCGCAGCAGAATTTCTCCGCCATCCGAAACGATCGAGCCGCCGGCCAGATCCAGCGACGACTGCCGCACAGCGGTCGCGACTTCGGCAAACGTCAGGTCGTAGCGTCGCAGCGTCGACTCGCTCACTTCTATAGAAATCTCGTAGTCGCGCGCGCCCTGAATCGCAACCAGCGAAACACCCGGTTGGGTCAGAAGATCACGTTCTATCTCCTCGGCCGCCTGCCGCAGCGCCAGTTCTCCAATCTCGCCAACAACAGCGAGTGTCACAACACCGCCCGTCGGTTTAGGCGCGACTACAACGGGTTTTTCTGCATTTTCGGGCGGGAAATCACTCAGCCGATCGACCGCCGACTCGACGTCGTCCTTGACGAGCTGACGATCGGCAAAATCGCTGGTCTCAATCGTGACGATACCGACATTTTCGGACGCAGTAGAAGTGACTCGCTTGACGCCGTCGATGCCGAGAACGGCCTCCTCGACGCGCCGTGTGATTGCCTCCTCGACCTCGGCGGGCGTCGCGCCCGGAAACGGCACCGTCACGACGACAGTACCCGGCGATATCGTCGGAAACACCTGCGACTTAAGATTGGACGCAGCGAGCGCGCCGCCGACGAGTAGTACGACCATCAGCAGGTTGGCAGCAACGGGATTGTGGATAAACCAGTCGATCCCGCCGCGCGAGTTCAGCTGCTGGCCCGCATTATTCGAATCGGCGTTAATCTTCGGCACTCGCCGAGCCGCCATTAACGGCAACCCGCTCGGTTGTCTGGATCGTGACTGGCAGGCCGCTGCGCACGTTGGCCGGCGGTATCGCAACAACGCCGTCAGCGCTATCGAATGATTTTACTACTGCGGTATCGACATATAGGCCAAGCACTTCTACACGGCGCTCAGCCAGCAAACCGTCTTCCACAACCCAGACCTGGTTGCGCGACGTCAGCGACCCGGTCGGCAATCTGAAGGTGCTGGCCGTGCTGACACCCATGATCTCGACATAGACGAACTCACCGAGCATCAGCCTGGCGTCGTCATTCGGTGCGACAAACAAAGTCGCAAGTCGGGTTCTTGCGTCGAGCATCGCCGCTGTGCGGACCACCCTGCCCTCGATTTCAATGCCATCGACACGGTCCCTGGTGATCTTGGCGACGCTACCTTCTGCGGTCCCTATAAGAGCCAGCTGGTCGGTCGATAGCGGCACCGCAATCTCGAGGCTGTCGACCGCGAAGATGGAGCCAACCGCAGCGTTCGTGCTGACGACCTGGCTGACATCCAGCCGCGTGTCCAGGACCTGCGCGTCGAATGGGGCACGCACAACCGTGCGACCCAGAGACAGCTTAGCTGCGTCGCGTGCGGCCTCGCCCGCGCGTATTCTCGATTTGGCCGCGGCTATCTGCGGCACGCGCGCGATCAGGTCTGGGATTTTGCGTTCCGGGAACTGTCCGTTCCAGATATTCCGTTCGGCCGAAGCCTGCGCCTCGAGCAAGGCAAGGTCACTGCGCGCGCCGTCGATCTCGGCATAGGTGCGTTCGAGCGCGAGCTCGTAATCAGCAGGATCAATTTGAAAAAGCACGTCACCCGCGGCGACAAACGACCCGGGCCGGAATGCGGGCGAAACAGCAACGATACGCCCAGCGACCTGCGGCACGAGATTGGTAGTGGTGCGGGCCTCGACAACACCGTTGAGTCGAACGTAGGCGGCATACGCAGTCGGAAGAGGCGTCACAACAGACA
>CAYWYT010000165.1:0-6222 GCA_964462665.1 uncultured Woeseiaceae bacterium
CACAAAGGTCAAACGCGCAAGACTGGCGAGCCTTATATTACGCATCCGGTGGCCGTTGCCCAGGAGCTCGCAGACATGCGGCTCGATTCGCAAGCCATCAAAGCCGCAATCCTGCACGACGTGGTTGAGGATACGCCCGCGTCGATAAACGATATCGAAGAACAGTTTGGCACCGATGTGGCCTTGCTGGTTGATGGCGTCAGCAAGCTCGATCAGATCGAGTTTCATAGTCGCGCGGAAGCGCAGGCAGAAAGCTTTCGCAAGATGATGCTGGCGATGATCGAGGATATCCGCGTGATACTCGTCAAGCTGGCCGATCGCCTGCACAACATGCAGACGCTCGATGCGATGCCGGCCGACAAGAAAGCGCGCATCGCCAGAGAGACCCTGGACATCTACGCGCCGATTGCAAATCGTCTCGGTATTAACCGCTTCAAGGTTGAGCTCGAAGATCTTGGCTTCCGTTACTTGCACCCGTTTCGCTATCGCGTGCTGGAGAATGCGCTACGTCGGGCCAAGGGCAGTCAACGGCAAATCGTCAAGCGTATTTCTGACGAAATTGGTAAGTCACTTGTAGCCGAAGGTATTTCGGCAGATATCGTCGGTCGCGAAAAACACCTGTACAGCATTTACAAGAAAATGGCGGAAAAGAAACGCACCTTGTCTGATGTTGCTGACGTATACGGCTTTCGCATCGTAGTTGATGATGTCAGCGCCTGTTATCAGGTGCTTGGCCTGGTGCACAGTTTGTACAAGCCGATGCCAGGTCGATTTAAGGACTACATCGCAATACCGCGCATCAATGGTTATCAATCCTTGCACACCACGCTGTTCGGACCGAAAGGTTTACCGCTGGAAGTACAGATTCGCACGCGCGAGATGGATCGAGTAGCGGAGTCGGGTGTCGCGTCACACTGGCAATACAAAGCCGAAGAAAAATCGGACGCTACACCACAACGGCGCGCGCGCGAATGGTTATCGAACCTCGCTGAATTGCAAAGCTCGGGTACCTCGGAGGAATTTCTCGAGAGCGTCAAGGTCGATCTTTTCCCCGATAAGATCTACGTATTTACACCCACAGGCGACATCATGCCGTTGCCGAAGGGCGCCACGACCGTGGACTTTGCTTATGCCGTACACACCGACATCGGCAACCGCTGTGTCGCCGCCAAAATCGATCGCAAACTGGTGCCACTGCGAACCCAGCTCGCCAACAGCCAGACCGTTGAGATCATAAAGAGTCGCGGCGCCAAACCGAATCCGAATTGGTTGACGTTTGTGCGCACCGCCAAGGCACGTACAGCGATACGTTATTACATGAAGACCATGCTCACGAGTGAATCCGTCGACCTGGGCAAACGACTGCTTGATCAGTCGCTTAAGGACATCAATTCGTCGGTTCGCAAGGTCGGCAAGGTACGCATGAAAGCTGCGCTCGAAGAACTCGGTCTCGGCAGCAACATCGATCTGTTCGAACAGATCGGACTTGGCGAGCGACTTGCACCCCTGACGGCTCGCTTCTTGGTCGGTGTTAATGAAGAGGGCGAACCCGAAGAGAACATGTCGAGCCTGGTAATAGCCGGCACGGAAGGCGTCGTGGTTAGCTACGCACGCTGCTGCCTGCCGATACCCGGTGACGACGTTATGGGTTATTTGAGTACCGGTCGTGGTGTCGTGATTCATCGCAATACATGCGGCAACCTCGCTACATTCCGCAAGCAGCCCGAAAAATGGATCGCAGTCAGCTGGGAAAAGGAGATCGATCGCGACTTTTCCAGTCAGATTTCGGTGGAAACCAAGAACAAGCCCGGCGCTCTGGCGGAGGTCGCGACAACCATTGCCGATGCTGGCTCCAACATCGAGGAGGTTTCCGTGCTCGGTCGTCACGATGACTGTTCGGTGATGGCGTTCATGCTGCAAGTTCGAGACCGCAAGCATCTTGCAAATATAATGCGCAAGGTTCGGCAGATGCCGAACGTTATCCGCGTTGGGCGCGAGTGCGCGTAAACATAATTAAATTAATCAGGACTGCATTAACAATGAACAAAAAAAACATTCATAGCGACAGCGCTCCTGCGGCGATCGGTACGTATTCACAAGCGATACAAAGCGGCGACCTCGTATTTTTGTCCGGCCAGATTCCACTGGACCCCGCCACGATGGAGGTCGTCGATGGCGATTTCGAGGCGCGCGCACGGCGCGTGTTCGATAACCTGCGTGCCGTCGCAGAGGCGGCCGGCGGCAGCCTTGATCAAGTGGTGAAGCTCACGATTTTCCTCACCGACCTTGGCAATTTCGCAACTGTGAACAGTGTCATGGAAGATTATTTCCAGCAGCCGTATCCAGCACGCGCGGCCGTTGGCGTTGCCTCATTGCCGAAGGGCGTTGATGTTGAGGCCGATGCGATTCTGGCTCTGTAGGAGCGTATGGGTTCAACCCTTGCTGCACCGCTAAGCGACCTTTCCGGTGTCGGTCCGGCACTCGCGAAAAAACTCGAGCGCCTCGGATTATTCCGCATTGAGGATCTGTTGTTCCTGCTGCCGCTTCGCTATGAGGACAGGACGCAACTTGTAAAGCTCGGCGCTCTGCAATTTGGTCAACGCTGCCTCGTTTCGGGCGAGGTACAACTTGCCGAAACCGTCTATCGCGGTCGCCGTAATTTGTTGGTGCGAATTGCCGATGGTACCGGTCAGGCGACCTTGCGCTTTTTCCACTTTTCACGACAACAGCAAGCGCAGTTTCAAGCGGGCGTCAGCATCACTTGTTTTGGCGAGGTTCGCAAAGGGCCGCTTGGTTTTGAGATGGTGCACCCGGAGTATCGTGTCCTGCGAGAAAACCAGGACACCGCAGTTAGTGAAACCCTGACGGCGATCTACCCTTCAACCGAAGGCGTGCAACAGGGCCGGATGCGCAGTCTGACCGATCAGGCATTGCGACTGATGGCCAAATCGCCGCCGCAGGAATTGTTGCCGGAGGAGGTTACTGCGACGCTTTCGCTGCCGGAGCTGACAGCGGCAATCCATTATCTGCATCGACCACCTGCCGATGCCGATGTAGTAAGCATTCTTGAAGGCAAACATCCCTGTCAGATTCGGCTGGCGTTCGAGGAGCTGCTTGCGCATTACATGAGCTTGCGAAGTTTGCGCGCGCTGGCGCAAAACGAAGCAGCCATCGCTTTGAAAAAAGGCGACGCGCAGATTGAGCAGTTCATATCCTCGCTACCATTCGAGCTAACGGCCGCACAAAATCGCGTGGTCGGTGAGTTACTAGGTGACATGAGCGAGCCGCACCCGATGATGCGATTGATTCAAGGCGATGTGGGTTCCGGCAAGACTGTTGTTGCCGCTATCGCCTGTCTCAAGGCTATTGGCTCCGGAGTACAGGCGGCCATCATGGCGCCGACAGAGTTGCTGGCGGAACAACACTGGAAGAGCTTTAGCGACTGGCTACAGCCACTGGGTATTCAGCCTGCCTGGTTAAGCGGCAGCCAGCGCGCGGCCGCACGACGTGAGTCGCTCGCTGCAATCGCGGACGGTAGCGCCAGTCTCGCTATCGGTACTCACGCGCTGTTTCAAGAAGGCGTCAATTTCAAGAACCTCGCATTGGTCGTTATCGACGAGCAGCATCGCTTTGGCGTACACCAGCGCGTTGCGTTGCGCGAGAAGGGTGTTTCGGAGCGCGGCTATCCGCACCAGCTCGTCATGACCGCCACGCCGATACCGCGCACGCTGGCGATGGCCGCTTATGCGGATCTCGATACTTCTATCATTGATGAGTTGCCGCCAGGTCGGCAGCCAGTCCAGACCGTGGCGATTCCAGAGACGCGGCGCGAAGAGGTAGTCGAGCGCGTACGTTCTGCCTGTCAATCCGGCCAGCAAGCCTATTGGGTTTGTCCGCTTATAGAAGAGTCCGAGGTGCTCGACTACGAGGCTGCCCAGGTAAGCTATGAGATGTTGAGCGAGGCCTTGCCCGATGTGCGTGTTGGCCTGATTCACGGTCGCATGCGCTCCAATGAAAAGGAACGCGGCATGCGCGCCTTTAAGGAGGGAACGATTCAGTTACTGGTCGCGACCACAGTGATCGAGGTTGGTGTGGACGTGCAGAATGCCAGCCTGATGATTATTGAAAACGCAGAACGCATGGGTTTATCGCAACTGCACCAGCTGCGCGGTCGCGTTGGTCGCGGCAATGTGCAAAGCCACTGTGTGCTGTTGTACAAACCGCCTCTTGGCCAGACAGCCCGCAGCCGGCTAGCGGTGCTGCGTGACACCAATGATGGCTTCCTGGTGGCGCAGCGCGATCTCGAACTTCGCGGGCCCGGCGAGCTGCTTGGCACGCGGCAAACCGGACTACCCGATTATCGCATTGCCAATCTCGTACGCGACGCCGATCTGATGCCGCAGGTGCAGCTGGCGGCCGAAACGATTCACCGGTCTGCGCCCGAAATTGGCAACGCGATCGTGCGCCGTTGGCTGGGTGACGCCGGACGCTACGGAAAAGTCTGAGCCGTAGTAGACTATTGCCGAATGAAAAAGCAGCTGAAAGATTTAATTCCGCGCGGCGTAATTAGCCAGGTTCGCAGCTACGCGAAACTCATGCGCATCGACAAACCCATCGGCATATGGCTATTGCTGTGGCCGGTCTTGTGGGCGCTGTGGTTGGCGGGTGACGGCCACCCCGATCAGGGCTTGTTTGTCGTTTTCCTGCTTGGCGTCTTCGTCATGCGCTCGGCCGGCTGTGTTCTTAATGACTATGTAGATCGCAAGATCGACCCTTACGTCGAACGAACCCGCAACCGACCAATCGCGTCCGGCGCTGTGGCGCCAACAGAAGCGTTGGTGCTGTTTGCGGCGCTTTGCCTGATCGCTGTCGGTCTGGCGACGATGTTGAATCGCCCGGCGCAACTGCTCGCGATTGTTGCTGCCGGACTGACCATCGCCTATCCATTCATTAAGCGTTTCATTTCTATTCCGCAATTCGTGCTTGGTGCAGCATTTGGCTGGGCCGTGCCCATGGTGTTCGCCGCACAAACGGGCGGCACCCCGCAACTCGCGTGGCTGATCTTTGGTGTTGCACTCATCTGGGCCGTTATCTACGACACCTTCTATGCCATGGTCGATCGCGAAGACGATGTTAAGGTCGGTGTGAAATCGACCGCAATACTTTTCGGCGATGTTGATCTTTTCGTTATCGCCGGACTACAGGTGTTGATGCTGTTAGGCCTGGTCTTTGTTGGCTCGCACGCAGCATTGGGCTTTTGGTATTTCGCAGCGGTGGGAATCGCGGCGTGTCTCATGGCTTATCACCTTTGGCTGGCACGCAATCGTCAGGCGGCCGGATGCTTTGCGGCGTTTCAACACAATCACATTATCGGCCTGGTTATTTTCATCGGCATTGCACTGCACTACGCGTTCAACCCGGCGGGAATGTAACAGGGAGGGCCCTTCAGGCCCGAGCAACCGCCAGCGCGCTTACTTTCGTCGCTCCTGCCGCGATAGCGACGGCGGCAAGCCGGGCGCAGGTCTCTCCGGTCGTGATCACATCATCTACGATCAACACATGTTTCGCCGCAATGGCTTCGCGCGCGAGAAACGCATTGCGCAGGTTGTGACGACGATCGGCGGCATCGAGCCCGGATTGAAAGGGCGTAGCCCTGATCCTTCGAATACTCGACAGTATCGGCAGACCGGAGCGCTCTTGTAGTGTGCGGCAAAGCTCATGGGCCTGATTGAAACCTCGCATTGCCTGTCGCCGCCAATGCAGCGGCATCGGTAATAACGCATCGACATCGTTCGGCAATTCACTGGCAAGCTGCCAAAGCAACTCGGCAAAGGCCGGGACGTAGTCGCAGCGGCGTTGGAACTTGAGTAACTTGAGAGCTGCGTCGATCGGAAACGCATACTCAAGCGGTGCGGCAATCACGCTAAGTGGCGCATGGTCGGTGCTGCAAAGCGGGGTCCTCCACGGCAGATCGTGCATACAGGCACTACAAATAAATGGCTCGAAGGACTCACAGCGCGTGGCGCAGAACGCGCAACGAACGGGCAGCAGCAGGCTTTCCATACGACGTAAAATCATCTTTCAGAGCATCACAATTTCGCGCGCATACTGCTGTCGCCGAATTTGCGTCATACGTGGACAAAGCTGGTAACGTGTGATGATGCCATTACGCTCCAGAGATATTCGTCGCAGATTTGATCGTGCGGCCGCTAACTTTGATGA
>CAYWYT010000166.1:0-6208 GCA_964462665.1 uncultured Woeseiaceae bacterium
TGCAGCAATCTCGATTAATCGTCAGGATGATGAGTTACCGGGACCGCTTGCCAAAATGAGCGCGTATTATACACGGGCCTTGACGGATTTTGCTAGCACGACACCCAAAACAGATTGATTCTAAAAGGAATTTTGTTGTCCGGACTTAAGCCAGCACTGTTGTTTGTCCTGCAATCTGTCGTTGTTGGCTTGGCGGCGGCATTTCTTGTGGTTCTTTTTCGGCCCGATCTGTTGCCGACAATCGCCGGCAGCCGAAACCTGGCGCCCGCCAGTTATGCCGATGCTGTCGACATCAGCGCTCCGGCAGTCGCCAGCATCTACACCAAACGGCTGGTCGAATACCGGTCATCCGCCGACGAACGGCCGCGTTTCCGGATTGAGTCAAGCGCTGGATCTGCAGTCGTAATCGATCCTGCTGGCTATCTGGTGACGAATTTTCACGTGATCGATGCGGTCGCCGAGATCAACGTGCAATTCAATGACGGGCGGATAACGGAGCCGGAAATCGTTGGCGTAGATGCGGAAACAGACCTGGCGCTGTTGCGAGTGGACATGCGAGACATTGCCGCGATCCGGCTTGGCAGTTCCGCACAACTTCGAGTCGGCGACGTCGTGCTGGCGATAGGCAACCCGTATGGGCTAAGCAAGTCAGTTACTCAGGGAATTGTCAGCGCGACCGGACGCGGTGAAGTTAGCCTGAACACTTTCGAGAACTACATCCAGACGGATGCGGCGATCAATGCGGGCAATTCAGGCGGCGCGCTCATCAACGTGCGCGGTGAGTTAATCGGTATCAATACCGCTGTCTTGCAGCAAGATGCCGGCACAGAGGGCATCGGCTTTGCGATCCCGGTCGATCTTGTGCGTGGTGTCGTCGAGGAACTGAAGGCGAACGGACGCGTCGTGCGTGGCTGGATGGGGTTTCAGCCAGATGATCTGACGCCAGCCGAGCGCAGTGCATTAGGTATCGAGGGTGATATCGGCATTTTGTTGGACGAGGTGTTGGCAGATAGTCCCGCTGCTGCTGCCGGTCTGATTCGCGGTGACGTCATTCTGGCGATCAACGGTGATCGGATTGTGTCGCAGCGCCAGGCTCGGCTAATGGTCGCCGGCACACGCCCGGGCGATCCGGTCGAAATCGTTGGGCTCAGGGCAGACGGCCAATTTAAGGCGACGATTATTGTGGGTGAACGACCGCCCGAGTTGTAACTCTAGCTACGGCACGCGCCGAATAGTCGCGCTCAGTTGCAGCAGTTTTTCTTCAATGCGTTCGTAACCGCGATCAACGTGGTAAATGCGATCGACCAGGGTCTGGCCTTCCGCCGCCAGGCCGGCAAGCACCAGTCCTGCGGATGCGCGCAAGTCAGTGGCCATGACCGGAGCAGCGGTAAGTTTATCAACGCCCGTGCAAATCGCCGTATTGCCCTCGATCCTGATGTCGGCACCCATGCGCTGCAACTCAAGCACATGTTGGAATCGATTCTCGAAGATGGTCTCGGTAACCGTTCCGACGCCATCGGCAACTGCGTTCATGGCGCAAAATTGTGCCTGCATGTCTGTTGGAAATGCCGGATACGGTGCGGTTCGTACGTCCACTGAATGCGGCCGTTTGCCGTGCATGTCGAGCTCGATCCAGTTATCCCCGACCGTGATCTCCGCCCCAGCCTCACCCAGCTTGATCAACACGGCTTCGAGCGTTTCGGGCGCTGTGTTCTCAACACGAATGCGTCCGCCCGTCATGGCGGCACCCACCAGATAAGTGCCGGTCTCGATGCGGTCCGGCAACACCGAATACTCTGTGCCGCCCAGAGAATCGACGCCCTGAATCGTAATCGTTCCTGTCCCAGCGCCCTCAATTTTCGCGCCCATGCCAATCAGGAAGTTCGCCAGATCGGTAACTTCAGGCTCTCTGGCAGCGTTCTCAAGCACGGTTTCGCCATCTGCAAGTACCGCGGCCATGAGCAGATTCTCGGTGCCTGTCACGGTTACGATGTCGAACACGATATGCGCACCCTTGAGGTGCTCAGCTCGGGCCTTAATGAAACCGTTCACAACATTGACCTCGGCGCCCATCGCCTGCAGGCCTGCCACATGCAAATTCACAGGCCGTGCTCCGATTGCACAACCACCCGGCAAGGAAACATCCGCTCGACCGAAGCGAGCAACAAGTGGTCCGAGCACCAGAATCGAAGCACGCATGGTCTTCACAAGCTCGTAAGGTGCCTCGAGATTGGTCACGTTGCTGGCGTCCACTTCGACATTGAGCTTATCGTCGATCGTGATCTGAACACCCATCGTCTGCAGCAAGGAGATGGTCGTGGTCACATCCTTGAGGTGCGGAACATTGCGCACCGTAACCGGTTTCGTTGCCAACAATGTGGCGGCCAGAATTGGTAGCGCAGCATTCTTCGCGCCAGATATGGTGATCTTGCCCGATAAGGTAGCGCCACCATCTATAAGAAGCTTATCCAACGGTCATGAGCCCTCTTGCTGCTGCCATTCTTCTGGCGTGAACGCACGAATCGACAAGGCATGAATCTCATTGCCCATCAGCGAGCCCAATGTCTTGTATATGAGTTGATGCCTGGCGATGGATCGTTTTCCCTCGAATTCTGCTGCCACCACGACAGCCGCATAATGGGTGTTGTCGTCGCTCATGACGTTGACGTTGGCGTTCTCGAACCCAGCTTCAATGAGCTGCGTTATGTCGGATGGATTCATGCGTCTGGTTCTGCAAATATTTACTGTCGGGCACGCAGTGTACCGGTAAAAAACGAGGCTTCCCAACGCCGCGCATTGTTTGTGTATGATATCCGGCCCCGAGTCGCTTTGGCCTGTCGAATTTAATTTATGCTAGCCAATATTCTTTTCGTGATAGTCGGCCTCGTGGTCCTGATTTGGGGTGCGGACCGGTTTGTCCATGGCGCGTCCGCTGCTGCCAGAAATATGGGCGTCCCGCCGCTGCTGATTGGACTCACGATCGTGGCCTTCGCAACATCGGCGCCCGAAATACTGGTTTCCGCAATCGCATCAGTAAGGGGCCAGCCCGGCCTGGCTTTCGGCAATGCAATTGGTTCGAATATCGCCAACATTGGTCTGGTGCTTGGCTGTGTTGCAATAATTCGGCCTATTCAGTTGCGTTCCGCAACTCTGCGCCGCGAAATGCCCGCGCTGCTCGCAGTTACCTTGTTAACCGTATCCTTGTTTCTGGACGCGTATTTGAGCCGAATCGACGGCCTGGTCATGTTGACCGGCCTGGTCATCGTCATGATCTGGCTCGCGCGACTCGGCATGCGTTCTGCGCCAAACGATCCCATCCAGCAGGAGTACGACGCAGAAATACCGAAAAATGTCGCCATGCCCAGAGCAATAATCTGGCTGATCATCGGGCTCGCAGCACTCTTGCTCGGTGCACAGCTGTTGGTGATGGGCTCGATTTCAATCGCTGAGTATTTCGGCGTTAGCGATGTTGTTATCGGAATCTTGCTGGTTGCCATTGGTACCAGCCTGCCAGAGCTCGCCGTGTCGCTGGTCAGCGCCCTCAGAGGCGAGTACGGGCTGGCCATCGGCAATATCGTCGGCTCAAATATATTCAATCTGCTGGGCGTTATTGGCGTTGCAGCAACAATCGCACCGATCGGAGTCGAGCAATCCGTGCTCTCGCTGCACATTTTCGTCATGGTGGCCTTTACATTGGTCTTATTTGCGATGACCCACGACTACGATGGCAAGAGCGAGATTTCCCGGATTGAAGGCGTTGCTTTATTGCTGGCTTTTCTTGCGTATGACTCCTACGTCATACTGCAAAACGTTACTATGGACTAACCGATCAGCGCCGAGGACCGGCTCGTGGCAAAAGAACTCACAAAAGACGAAATACTCGCATTGGCCAGCGACGTGCTGGACATTGAAGCCCGAGCTGTCGACAGCTTGCGCGCACGGCTGGATGAGTCGTTCCTGGCAGCCTGCCGCCTGTGCCTCAATACGCCCGGTCGAATCATCGTCGCTGGCATGGGCAAGTCGGGTCATATCAGCAGCAAAATCGCGGCTACGCTTGCCAGTACCGGCACCCCATCCTTTTTCGTACATCCAGGCGAAGCCAGTCATGGTGACCTGGGGATGATTACCAAGCAGGACGTGCTGCTCGCTATTTCGTATTCAGGCGAGACAGACGAGATCCTTACGATACTGCCGCTGGTGAAACGCATGGGCGCCAAGCTTATTGCCATGAGCGGCAAGCCGAACTCGACGCTTGCCAAGGCAGCCGATGTACATCTCGATGTCAGTGTTAGCGAAGAGGCTTGCCCGTTGAACCTCGCGCCTACTGCCAGTACTACAGCAACGCTCGCGATGGGAGACGCGCTTGCAGTGGCGCTCCTGAAACTACGCGGCTTCACTGCCGAAGACTTTGCGATGTCACATCCCAGCGGCAGCCTTGGCAAGCGTCTGTTGCTTCGTGTTGCCGATGTCATGCAAACCGGTGATGCAGTGCCGGTGGTGGCGCCAGATGTTCCACTCACAGATGGCCTTATGCAAATGACAGAGAAAGGCCTCGGCATGACCGCTATCGTCGATGCCGAGAACCGCATCGCAGGCATCTTTACTGACGGCGATTTGCGTCGTGCACTGGACGAAGGCGTTGACGTTCGCAGTACCCGCATGGAAGAGATTATGCATACCAAGTGCAAGACGATATCTGCTGACGTACTGGCAGTCGAAGCCATTGTGCTGATGGAAGAAAACAAAATTACGTCATTGCTGGTTGCGGACGACGAGCAGCGACTAGTCGGCGCACTGAATGTTCACGACCTTTTCCGCGCAGGTATCATGTGAACCCCGGCATACTACTAGTAGCGTTTGACATAGACGGTGTCTTTACCGACGGCCGCTTTTACTTATCTGACGACGGAGTTGAGTCGAAAGCTTTCTCGACTCAGGACGGCTATGGAATTCGTCGACTACTGGATGCGGGCATCGCCGTTGCCGTAATCAGTGGCAGAGAATCCGCTGCTGTGCAACAACGCATGGACGAACTCGGTGTGCGTCACGTAGTGCAAGGCTGTGCCGACAAAATTGCCGCATTTGACGCGATCGCTGCGGAGCTCGGTATCACCGACGATGACTGTGCTTACGTTGGCGATGACATACCCGATCTACCACTATTGCGAAAGGCAGGCACGTCTATCGCCGTTGCCAATGCGGTTGCAGAATTGCATCGGGAATGCGACTTCGTAACTCAAGCTCGCGGTGGATTCGGTGCGGTGCGTGAAGTGTGCGACATGATATTGGCTGCGCAGCAACGGGACGTCGGGTGAGCCCGCGCAACATCGCTGTCACAATCTTGCTTACGGCTGCAGCATTGGGAAGTTGGTACCTTGCGCGACAAAACAGCGAAGAAGAAGCGGTAGAGTCGTCAGCTGAAGCCCTTCATCTCGGCTTCTATGTAAAATCTGCCCGGATTCTGGGCACCGGCCCTGACGGCGCGCTGCTTTACGAAATTCAGGCTAAGCACGCCGAACAAATCGGTGAGACTGAAGTCTCTCTCACCAATGTACTCATAAACTACTCGCCTGCCAGCGACGTACCGTGGATTGTCGACGCGGACTCGGCGCTGATTAATCAGGGCGAGCGACTGGTGCGACTCAGGGGCCATGTTCGCGCGATCAGCAGCGAAGGATTCTCCGGCGATGAGACCGAGATTCGCACCGAGTATCTCGAACTGAACCCGGAAAGCTATGTTGCGACAACCGACGAGCGCGTACAGATTCGCATCGGCGCTCGCAGCCTGACAGCGACCGGCATGCTAGCATCGCTAAAGGAAAATCAAATCACGCTTAAGTCCAACGTTAACGGGAAGTTCGTACCTTGAATCGCATTTACGTCGCTTTTTTACTGTTCTTGCCAGGACTGCTGTGCGCACAAGAGGCGGACCTGCAACTGCCAATTTCCCTGGATGCAGACTCAACCGACTACGACGGCAAAAGCTCGATGATGATGTTTCGCGGATTGCGTTTGTCACAAGGGAAAATCGGCGTGTCCGCCGACGAAGGCCGCGCCAGCAAGCTCGATTTTCAAGACAGTGTTTGGAGGTTCGAGGGCAACGTCGTCATCGATGTAGAAAACGGACACATAGAATGTGATTCGGCCGATCTACAATTTATTGGTCACACATTGCGCATCGCCACTATTCAGGGCTCGCCGGCAACTT
>CAYWYT010000167.1:0-6205 GCA_964462665.1 uncultured Woeseiaceae bacterium
TTATCGACGAGCTGGCCGACATGATGATGATTGTGGGCAAGAAAGTTGAGGAGCTAATCGCGAGACTCGCGCAAAAAGCACGCGCATCTGGCATCCACATGTTGCTGGCAACGCAACGGCCATCGGTAGATGTGATTACCGGGTTGATCAAGGCGAATGTCCCGACTCGAATCGCGTTTCAGGTTTCTGCAAAAGTCGACTCACGCACTATCCTGGATCAGATGGGTGCCGAAAACCTTCTTGGTCACGGCGACATGTTGTATTTACCGCCAGGTACCTCGTTGCCGGTCCGAGTACACGGAGCGTTTGTGGCTGATCACGAAGTCCATGCTGTCGTGAAACACCTCAAGAAAAGTGGTGCCCCGCAATACATCGATGAAATCCTTGACGGTCCGTCCGGTTCCACTCCAGGGCTGACCGGTTTGGACGATGGCAACGGCGCCGATGCAGAACAGGACCCGCTTTACGATCAGGCTGTGCAAGTAGTGATGGATACGCGTAAAGCCTCAATCTCAGGTGTGCAACGCCGCCTGAAGATCGGTTACAACCGGGCCGCAAGGATGGTCGAAAGTATGGAGGCGGCTGGGCTGGTCGGGCCGCTGCAGTCAAATGGCGCACGAGAAATTCTAGTGCCGCCGACGCCGAAGGAATAGCAGTATGGTAATGATAATTCGACAAGTTGTATTGGCGACGATTTTTCTGCTGCCAATGGCGGCTATCGCAGAGGAGACGGTGCAGGAAGAGGGTGCGCGACTGGTTGCGGCGTTCGTCAATGACATTGCAACGCTGCAAGGTCGGTTTGAACAGTCGTTGCTCGATGCCGACGGCGAGGTGCTGGAACGGACGAGTGGCACTTTACAGATTCAACGACCGGGGCAGTTCCGCTGGATTTACACCCAGCCCTATGAACAGCAGTTGGTTGCCGATGGCTTGAATATCTGGAGTTATGACGTTGATCTTGCTCAGGTGACCGTCAAGCCACAGCAAGAGGCACTGGCGAATACACCTGCCTTGTTGTTAGGCGGTTCGGAGGATGCCCTGCAGCAATTCAATAATGACGGTAGCTACGCCGAAGCAGGTACCACCTGGGTAAAACTCAGTCCGAAAGACACCGACAGCGGATTCTTACGGGTGGAGCTTGGCTTTAAGCGGGAGCAACTTTATCGCATGGTTTTCTTTGATAATTTGCAGCAGACGACCTTAGTTGCTCTGCATGATGTTGCCGTGAATGTTCCGTTCGAGCCGGGCGTATTTGTCTTCGAGGCTCCGGACGACGTTGATGTCGTAGGCACTGCTGCTAAAGCTGCGGCGACGACTCCCTAATGTTGTCGTTGCGCTATGCCGGCCGCTGGCGTGCAGCTGGTCTAATGCTTTTGATTCTGGTGCTGGCAGCAACATTGATGCCTGCAGTTTGGTTCATGTCAGATCGGCAGCAGCTCATCAGTTGGTTCACAAATGTCGACAAGTGGCTGCATGCAGTAACTTTCCTGTTTCTGGCTATCTGGTTTTCCGGACAGTATGAGCGCAGCGCCTATTGGCGGATCGCTACTGGATTATTTCTCTTTGGCGTTCTCATAGAGCTTAGTCAGCGCATGGTCACCTACCGCTCCGCGGAATGGTACGACCTGGCTGCAGATGTTGGCGGCATAACTGTCGGCCTCGCTATCGCGGCTGTTGGAGCAGGTGGCTGGAGTTTGCACGCTGAGAATTGGCTCGCGCAGCGCAAAGCAGGTAGCAGCGTTGACTGACCTGTTCGCAAGCGAAGTCGCAGAATCCAGCGATCGACCGCTTGCTGATCGTATGCGTCCCGCGAAATTGAGTGAATTTTCAGGCCAGACGCATTTACTGGACACCGGTAAGCCACTGCTCAAAGCACTTGAGCACGGTCGGGCGCATTCGATGGTGTTTTGGGGACCACCCGGCACGGGCAAGACAACGCTTGCTCGTTTGATCGCCGCTACTACCGACTCGCATTTCATTGGTTTGTCTGCGGTGATGGCCGGCGTGAAAGACATTCGTGCGGCGGTTGAGGAGGCCAAGCAGTATCGGCAGATGTCGAATCGCAGCACCGTGTTGTTTCTGGACGAGGTGCATCGCTTCAACAAAGCACAACAGGACGCGTTCTTGCCGTACGTCGAAGACGGTACGCTGACATTCATCGGCGCAACAACCGAGAATCCGTCATTTGAGTTGAACAACGCATTGCTGTCACGCGCGCGCGTGTACGTGTTGAAGACTCTCGACGAGGTTTCGCTGCTAGCAATTCTGCAACGTGCTTTGCAGGACCCGAGCCGCGGCTTGGGCAACAGTCGCAAGATTGCAGACGAATCACTGCAGCTGATGGCTGCTGCCGCCGATGGCGACGCCCGTCGGGCCCTGAACTTGCTTGAGCTGGCTGCCGATCTTGCTGAAGACGGTCAGATCACAGCGGCTATTGTCGCTGATGTCGTGGCGGGCGGTCAGCGTCGCTTTGATAAGCAGGGCGAGTACTTTTACGACCAGATTTCAGCACTGCATAAATCAATCCGTGGCTCCGACCCTGACGCATCTCTGTACTGGCTGATGCGCATGCTGGATGGCGGCTGTGAGCCAATGTACGTAGCGCGACGAATGATCCGCGTCGCCTCCGAAGATATCGGCAATGCCGATCCGCGAGCCTTGCAACTATGCCTGAACGCCTGGGAGGTGCTGGAGCGCCTTGGTAGCCCGGAGGGCGAACTGGCCTTGGCGCAGGCGGTCGTCTATCTGGCGTGTGCTGCGAAGAGCAATGCGGTGTACACGGCGGCGAAGGCAGCGCAATCAGACGCGAAGGAATTTGGATCGCTGGAAGTACCCATGCACTTGCGGAATGCGCCGACACGTTTGATGAAGGACCTGGGCTATGGCGATAAGTATCGCTATGCGCATGACGAGGAGGGCGCGATTGCCAAGGGTGAGCGCTATTTTCCCGACGACATGAGTGAGCGTACGTATTATCATCCCGTGCCGCGCGGGCTTGAGATCAAGATTCGCGAAAAACTCAATGAAATAAGAAAACGCAGTTAGAAGGCGCCGTTAGAAGACAATGATCGATCCAAAATTACTAAGAAATTCTGCAGAAGACGTGAAGGCGAATCTGGCGCGGCGCGGTTTTGACTTCGACGCGGACGCCTATCTGGCGCTTGAGGAAAAGCGCAAAGCATTACAGGTAGATACCGAAAATTTGCAGAGCGAGCGCAACACGCGCTCCAAGTCGATTGGTCAGGCCAAGGCGAAAGGGGAGGACATCGCGCCCTTGCTTGCAGCCGTCGCGGATTTGGGTGGTCGCCTCGAAGCTGGTCAAAGTGACTTACATGCTGTGCAGACCGAGTTGCGGGATATCGAGCTTGGCTTGCCCAATTTACTGCATGACGATGTTCCCGACGGTTCTGATGAAGAAGACAATATTGAGATTCGACGTTGGGGCGAAAAACCGCAGCTCGAGTTTGCAGTGCGCGATCATATCGAGCTTGGCGAAGGGCTTGGCATGTTGGATTTTGACGCGGCGAGCAAAATATCGGGCGCAAGATTCGTGGTCTTGCGTGGTGCTCTGGCGCGAATGCAAAGGGCGCTAATTGCTTTCATGTTGGATGTTCACTCAAGTGAGCACGGTTACGAAGAAACTTACGTCCCCTATCTGGTGCACGCGAATGCGCTGGAAGGAACCGGGCAGTTGCCGAAGTTTGAGGCAGATCTATTCAAAACAGATACCGAAACGCCGATGTATCTAATTCCTACGGCAGAAGTGCCGCTGACAAATATCGGTCGCGACGCGATATTTGAGGCCGATCAATTACCGCTTCGTTACACGGCACATACTCCGTGCTTTCGCTCAGAAGCGGGCTCCTACGGACGGGACACACGCGGCATAATCCGCCAGCATCAATTCGAGAAAGTTGAATTGGTGCAGTTGGTCGCCGCCGACGAATCAAGCGCGGCGCTGGAAGAACTTACCGGTCACGCGGAAAAAATCCTGCAGCTACTTGAGCTGCCGTACCGGGTGGTTGTCTTGTGTGCTGGAGACATCGGTTTCGGTGCGACCAAGACCTATGATCTTGAGGTCTGGCTGCCCGGTCAGGAAGTTTATCGAGAGATATCGTCGTGCAGCAATTGCACCGACTTTCAGGCCCGCCGTATGCAAGCCAGACGCCGCAACCCGGATTCCGGCAAGCCGGAATTGCTGCACACGCTTAACGGCTCTGGCGTTGCTGCAGGGCGTGCACTGCTTGCCATCATGGAAAATTATCAACAGGCAGACGGCAGCGTGCGCGTCCCGGACGTACTCAAGCCCTATATGGGCGGAGCAAAAACGCTCTAGCGGAAAACCTGAGTATCTAACGGATCTTATCTAGGGATAGATCCGATACTGATACTGCGGCGGTGCTATATCGTAGTGCGGCTGCAAAAACCTCACCAGATCTGTCAACTCCTGCACGGTCATGTAATTGTTGTAGAGGTACATATTTGAGACGCCGTCTTCAGATACCAGATCCTTCGCATAACCGTCGGCAAGTTTGTGAGAGGGATTCACAATTGCCGTCACCAGTTCGCCGTAGGTCTTTACATGCGTCACGACGCCACCCAATTCAACGTAGGGCTCGGTACCCGGAATGATCGGAAGCTCCTCTTTCTTGATGGTGTGACATTGATTGCATTGCATGTAGAGGAAGGTCTCACGGCCTGCTTGGGCATCGCCCTCTGGTAATCGAAATCCGCGTTCGGACATTACCTTGTCTTCGTCGCAAGCGCTAAGCAGCATTGCGGCTGCGATTATGGTGCCGATAATCGTTGTCGTTTTCATCACGAACCTCCCGACGCACTTGGCGTAGATGTCTAATAGCTATCTAAACATCGCATTAGAGCTGGAGAAATAAGGGAAAGCCACAAAAAAAGGCCCGCTAAGCGGGCCTTTTTGATCGTGCCTGTTCGTATTCCCTAGTTGCGCATTAATCGCAAGACGTACAAGAACATGATTGCGATTGAGGCGAACAAGTCCAGCGAAGCGGCAACGTGTCGGTCCAGCGGATAGGTGCGCATGATCTCTGAAGTCTTAAAGAGAATAGACGCGCCTAGAATTCCGATCATCGCCAGTGAGAACCAGTCTCCGAGCTGAAAGTTGAACAATATGCTCGCGCCGATACCGACAAAAGCCAGCATGAATCCCCAGGTAACGATGCCCCGAAGGAAGGAAAAATCCTTGCGCGTAATCATTGCAGTGGCGATCAAACCGACAGAGCCAAGAACGGTTACGCCGGCAGCGCTGTCAATGACACCAGGCTGCATAGTGGCTGCATAGTAAATTGCAGGAGCGGCGATTACTGCCAACACGACGACGTACGCGGCCAGTGCCGCATATTGCAGTGCTTGCGATGCCGAACGATGCGCTATGTATTGCGCGCCCATTCCAGAGCCAATAAAGAGCAAGAACGTAATCATCGGACTTGCGTACATGGCAGCGATGAGCCCATCTACGATTCCAGAGGTCATTATGTAGGACTCGACAGCGACGAAGGCGAGCAATGCGCCGACAACGTGTGCATAAACCCGCCAGATAAACTGCGAGCGTTCAGTGACGGATCCTTCCGCAACCGGGGCCAGATGATTGATGTTTTCTTGCATGCTAATAACTCCCTGAAAATAACTGGACTGAGTCTACCACGGTAATGAATAACCTTCGGCGTGCCAGAAGCCACCTGAGTTCTCACTATTTAGGTCGTCAATTCGATTTATCAAGCCCTCAGCGGACTCTTTTGGTGTAATTCCCTGGCCGCCGGTCATTTCGGTCGCCACGAGGCCGGGATGCAGCAGAGCGACTGAGATACCGCGTGGCGCCAGATCGTGCTTAAGGTTCGTGCCGATCTGATTCACCGCTGTTTTGGAAGCTCTGTAGCCGTAGTGGCCGCCTGATGAGTTGTCCTCTATCGAACCGACGCGGCTACTGACAATAGCCACTTTCGAGCCGCTGCCAAGATTCGGCAACAGCGCTTCGGTGACTCTTAGTGGGCCTAGTGTGTTGATGCGAAACTGTTCTTCCATAGCCTCGTAGTCCAGATTTTCGAGGCTGTCGCCGCGCAGAATCCCGGCGTTATTGATCAGGATATCAATGTTCTGATCGCCAATTGCATCCTTGAGAACGGACATGGAAGCCCCATCTCCGACATCTACGCCTTTAATGACGCGCACTGGT
>CAYWYT010000168.1:0-6154 GCA_964462665.1 uncultured Woeseiaceae bacterium
TTATGATTACGGCATATTTTATTTGAGGTAATAGCATGCGACAAAATCGCGCTGTAGAAATAGGAACTGGTTTATTCGTTTTGCTGGGCATCGGTGCTCTGTTTTTCCTGACGACTCAAACGACCGGGCGAAATGATTTTTCAAGTTCGGATACTTACGTCCTCGAAGCCCGCTTTGATAACGTCGGCAGTCTGAAGAAGCGCGCGCCGGTTGCGATGTCGGGTGTCACGATCGGTCGGGTTACTGATATTGAGTTTGACGGTGTCTCTCTTGAAGCCGTTGTTACGTTGGTCATTGACAGTCGATTTGCTCTGATTCCTGATGATTCCGATGCGAGTATTCTGACTGCAGGGTTGCTTGGAAGTCAGTACATTGGCCTGCAGGCCGGTGGCTCCGAAATCTATCTGGAAGACGGAAGTGAGATCCTGTTCACACAAAACGCGATAGTTCTAGAGAACCTTATAGGTAAGTTCTTGGTCAATATGGGTTCAGACGACTAAGTCTGGGTTGCAGGAGGTATGAGAGTGAACGGAATCAGGGTTTTTCTAGTGTTGTTCGCTTTGAGTGTGGCCGCGCCGCACGTGCATGCGGCCACGCCAAGTGAATTCATGACCGAAGCTGTCGACGAGCTTTCTGCGAAACTGGATGGCCGTCACGATGAACTGGCTGACGATCCAGACGCGCTGTATGCGTTGATCAATGAAGTATTGTTGCCACGATTTGATCGCAAGACGGCAGCGCAGCAGGTCTTGGCGAGGCATTGGCGCTCAGCGAGCGAGGAACAACGGACTCGTTTCATCGATGCCTTTTACTCGGTATTGCTGCAACGGTACGCGGATGGAGTGCTGGATTTCGAGCCCGATCGAATCAAGGTTTTGCCATTTCGCGGTGACCCGGAGAAAAGAATCGTAGCGGTCAAAACCACTGTAGACCTTGAAGACGGCACGAATATCAGCGTCAACTACACCTTAATGAATCACGAGTCGGGCTGGATGATGTTCGACGTTACGATTGAAGGGGTTTCGTATATTCGCAATTTTCGTACCGAATTTGACGCCGAAGTAAAAGCGAGCGGTCTCGAGAAGGTCATTGTCAGATTAGAAGCCGAGGTGGCAGGAGAGGACAGTGAGGGAGAGGACAGTGAGTGAGTACGAGCTGAGCGACCTCGGTGACGGCCGCTTCGAATTACGCGGCAACGTTTCGTTCCAGACCGCAGAAGATATTTTGCGCAGCAGCGAGAAACTATTCGCTGGAATCGTAAATATTGATGTCAATTTATCGGCTGTTGAGCAGACGGACTCGGCGGGACTGGCATTGTTGCTCGAATGGATAAGTCGTGCCGCCAATGCGGATACGGAGATTCATTTTTCGAACATACCGAAAAAAATTCATGCGATTGCGGTTACTGCTGATATCAACGAATTGCTGGAACGCGCCTACTCCTCGTCTTCTTCGAATTCGTCTTCATCGAAATAGTAAAAGTCCTCATCAATCGGCGGATCCCCGTCGTAAATTCTAAATTGCCGATTCTGTAAATACGCTTCACGGTAGGCAATGTACGGATCTTGCGACTTGTTAAGAATTGCCTCCGTCGTCAACAAGCGTGAACGCGTATCGATGAGGCGCAAGATGTACAGCCTGTCACGAAGCCCCGTGGGCTCGATGTAGCGTTGCAAGTCGGTCGTGAAATCGACGGGAATGGACGCAGTACTCAATATAGTTCGCGGGCCCCAGACGGGGATAACCAGGTACGGGCCTTCGGGGGCTCCCCAGACAGCAAGCGTTTGCGAAAAGTCTTCGTCGTAACGTTCCATGCCACCGCTGGCAGCGATATCAAACAGTCCGGCGACGCCGAGCGTGCTGTTGAATGCAAACCGGGCCAGTTCATTGAAACCTCTACTGGGTTTGCCCTGAAGAAAATTATTCAAGGCAGACCTGGGCGTGGTGAGGTTATCGAAAAAGTTGTTTACGCCTTTGCGGGCAAAGCTCGGAATAACCGTTTTGTATGCCTTGCCAAATGGCTTATAGAGAATCTTATCGCCAAATCGATTGACCGAGTACATCGAGCGATTGAATTTCTCGAACGGATCGACGTCGTTGCTGGTCGCGCATGCGCTGAGACACATGAGCGTTATTAGCAAGCCAGCGCGGATCATGACTCTGATCGCGCGGAATAGGATACCGGCCTGGCCCTTTGTAGTTGTTTGAGTTGTTCTTCGCTCATGTATTCACGTATAAAATCGATACGTGCCTCGAATCGGATGCGCTGTATTTCTTGTAACTCCGGCAACGCAAGCGCCTCTCGCAGGAAGCTTATGCCACCAATCAAATCGCCGGTCATAAGCCGGAATTCGGACATGTAATACATAGACTCAGCAACGTCTCCGGCTTCATTTGCCGCTTTGGCTATCAGTCGTACTTGCTCTGGCGTCGGCGGCACATTGTTTAGCAGGTCCAATAGAATCGCGTGCGCTTGTTTCGCTTCCCCAACTCTGAGCAGCGCTTCGGCGTAGTGAATGACGAGTGGAACATTGCGCGGAAATAATTCGACGGCGCGGTTGAACGTCTCCTGACTCGCCGCATAATTTTCCAGCGAAAGCTGGGTTTGCGCTAATCCAATGTGGTACGCGATGACTTTCCTGTCTTTGTCCGCGAGTTCTTTAAAAATCGTATTTGCTTCTCGATGGCGACCGTCTCGTTGATACGCGACAGCTCTGCCATAACGTTCAAAATCGTTTTGATCGGCATAATCCTTGCGCTCGAAATGATCTACGGCTTGTTCCGGGGTGTCATATCGATTAACGACGATGCGAGATCGTGCTATGCCGTAGCTAGCTGAGTCCGGGCTGTCGATGCGCTCATAGTCGGTCGCGCGCGCCCTGGCTTCCGAAATTCGTTCGGTCGTCACAGGGTGTGTTCGCAGGAACTCAGGAATGCGCGAATCTGGCGAGGACGTATCCTGTCGTGACATTACTTCGAAAAACGACGCCATACCGTAAGCGTCAAATCCGGCCTCGGTCAGAGCGTGAATACCAATGCGGTCAGCTTCATACTCGTTGCTACGCGTGAAGTTAATCTGCTGTTGCGCTGCCGTACCCTGCGATACGGCTAGCCCGGCTTGTACGACGTCTGCATCACCGCCTGTTGCCCCCAGTATCAAGGCCCCCAGCATTAACGCCGTAGATAGCATGCTTTGCCGAGAACCCGCGTGAACGGCTCTGGCTATATGCCGTTGCGTGACATGCGCAATTTCGTGGGCAACGACGCCAGCTAGCTCATCTTCATTTCTTGACGCCTCGATCAGGCCAGTGTGGACACCGATGTAGCCGCCGGGCAGGGCGAATGCGTTGATTCTCGGGTCATCAACGACAAAAAATGTGAAGTCGTGATCGCCGTCGTTAGTTTGCACAGCGATGCGATGACCGATTTCATTGATGTATTCCGTTATTTGCGGATCTTCGACAACCATGCCGCTGCGGCGAATGTCACGCATGATCGAGCGACCGATCTGTGCCTCAGTAGACTTGGACAGAAGCGCGTCCGCCGGGCTGCCCATATCCGGGAGCCTGATGTCATCCGCGCTGGCTCCGCCGGCCAGTACTGCCACCAGCACCAGGCTGCCGATTAACGCTCGTTTGATGATTTTGCTGATCAAGAATTCAGTCTCAGTTTACATTTATAGTCAGTCCGACCGACTTGGTCGGGGACTGTTCCACATGATAACGGTTATTGTCCCGGAAATGACTATCTCAGACCAGTACGGTGATCGCAGATTGTTACATAAGGTATTGAGCTGGAAGCACTTATTCTAAGTGACTAGGATAGTGACCGGACCGCGTCGAAGACTTCATCCACATGGCCTTTTACTTTGACCTTGCGCCATTCAGCGCGCAGCTTGCCGTCTGCCCCAATGAGAAATGTGCTGCGCACCACGCCCATGAATTTGCGGCCATACAGCATTTTTTCATGGATAACGTCAAATTTGTGGCATACCTTCTCATCCGCATCCGAAATGAGCTCAAAGGGAAAATTCTGCTTGGCCTTGAACTTCTCGTGTGACGCAAGGCTATCTCGCGACACACCGAAAATCACTGTGTTTTGGCGACGAAATTTCGCATGCATTGCCGCGAAATCAAGGCCTTCCTGAGTACAGCCAGGCGTGCTGTCTTTTGGATAAAAATACAGAATGACGTTCTTGCCGCGCAATTCCTTGAGGCGCATCTTCGTATCGCCGGTTGTTGCCGCAGAAAAATCCGCGACCACTCTGTTCAGTGTTGGTCCGCTCATTAGTTTGCCTTTCGAATTCAGGTTTTGACGGGTTCCAGTATCGCGTCGAGGTTGAGGCGATCACACAATTCCATGAAGTCGTCGCGAAGCTGAGAAATTGTTACGCCCGCTGGAACATTCACCGCCATCTGGACGGAGAACATAGGCGAGCCGGTATGGGCTGCCGCGTAGCTTCGGGTAGCCACGTCAGCGATCTCAATGTCGCGCGAGGCGAAGAAATCAGCGAGATTAAAGACGATCCCCTGCTGATCAAGACTGACGACATCCACGGCGTACGGCATACGATCATCCCGAGTCGGTCTGGAGCCGGTCTTGCGTATCGAAATCGTAAGGCTGTTCTCGGCCGTAAGTTTTTCGAGCCCGGTTTCAAGTCGGCTGAGTGTGTGCCAATTTCCGGACACCAGCATCAAAACAGCAAATTCAGCACCTAGTGTGGTCATGCGGCTTTCTTCGATATTGCCGCCGCACGCAAGAATCACTTTCGTGATGTCCTGAACTACGCCCGTGCGGTCTGTTCCAACCGCTGATAAAACAATGAGTTGTGACATTTATTAAGAATTTACCTTATTCGTGATTCGGGTTTCGCTTGAGCGCCTTGCCAGCACTCCACATGAACAGTAACATCGCGCCCTTATTTGTGGCGAGGACAACTCGTGTTTAAAGGCTCTTTGGTCGCTTTGGTGACGCCGTTTAACCAGCACAACCGTGTTGATTATACGGCTCTCGAGCGCCTGATCGAATTTCATGTCGCCGCGGGTAGCGATGGACTGGTTATTGCCGGTACCACGGGCGAGGCGGCGACACTCAGTCGCGACGAGCATGTTGAGCTGATAAACCGTGCGGTTGAGTTGGTAGCGGGTCGCCTGCCCGTGATCGCAGGCACGGGTTCGAACTCCACGGCACAGACGAAAGATTTGTCACGGGCTGTAGCTGACTCCGGTGTCGACGCCTATCTGCTCGTTGTTCCTTACTACAACAAGCCTGCTCAGGAAGGAATGTATCAACACTTCGCGACTATTGCGGATGCCCTCAGCAAACCGGTAATGTTGTACAACGTTCCGGGTCGAACGGCCGCAGACATGTTGCCGGCTACAGTCGCCAGACTCGCCAGGCATGGCAACATCATGGGCATCAAGGAAGCGACGGGGGACATCGATCGTCTTCGCGCTATACAAGATCTGGTGGATGATGACTTCATGCTTTATAGCGGCGACGATTTTACGGTGCTGCCGTTCATTGCTCAGGGTGGTCATGGTGTCGTGACTGTCAGTGGCAATGTCGTACCCGCTGCGATGGCGAAACTTTGCGCATTGGCAAGTGCGGGAGATTTTGCAGCTGCAAAGTCGCTGGACGAAACGTTGCAGCAGTTGAACTCAGCGTTGTTTATTGAATCAAACCCTATTCCGGTAAAATGGGCGGTAAGTGAAATGGGACTGATAGAGTCGCATATGCGTTTGCCGTTGACCGACCATGATCCGCAGTATCATGCTGCAATGCGGGCGGCCCTGGCTACCGCTGGAGTCATCCTGGAGGATGCCGCGTGAAGATCGTTGCCAGACTTACGGTTTTAGGCTTGTTGGTAGTGGCGTTGAATGCTTGCGGCGCCAAAAATTTAACCTGTGATGATGTGCAGCACTATCAGCTCTCGGAGGAGGGCAAGAGAGTAACAGCGCCAGAGGGTCTCGATGACCTTGACCCGCTTCGCGAGATGCCTCTGCCGGAGGCATCGCCACGTGCAGCAAGGCCGGAGGGCTCAGAATGTTTCGATCGCCCACCTGCTATTAGTCTGGGCACTACCTGATGTAGAAAAAATCGGAGAGGTGGCTGAGTGGCTTAAGGCGCTCGCTTGGAAAGCGAGTGTACGCTT
>CAYWYT010000169.1:0-6151 GCA_964462665.1 uncultured Woeseiaceae bacterium
TCCATTCAGACCATTCGCTTTCGAGTTGCCACTGGCCACGCCAGAAGAAGAGCATTCGTATTGGCGCTGAGTACTGCCGCGTCTGCAGTAACGCCCGTACACGTATTCGATAGGTGCTGTCAGCCTCGAGCACTGCGTCATCAATAAGCGGCAGACCTTGTACCCGGCCGAGGTTATTCAACGCAGAGTAGAGCGTTGCGAAAGAATCCTGATCACCGCTATTCAGGTTGCGCACCAAGTAGCGCTGCGTAAGCGGGTGATACTCCAGTTCGTAGCGGGTCGCCAGCTCGGCTTCAATATCGTCGATGTACCAGCGGCGCACGCGTATTAGCTCTGCCTGCAATTCAATCGTCAGGATAAAACCGCTAGAAAGTGCGCGCAGTGCCTCGCTACTCAGTACCAACTGCATCCGTGCATCGAGAACATGCACGCCATCGACTAATTGCGATTCGGCTGAACGTATCTCGAAGTAGCCTTCGCGATCTTCATCTTCATCCTGAGCCACGGCATTGCCGCAACCTAACAGCGCCAGCAACAATGCCGGCAATAGGAGAAAGCGTCGATTTTTTGCTACACGAGACATTATTATTCTTCAGGAAACCTTTTCCAGGCACGCAAAGTAGAAGCCGTCGAGACCCGCCGTTCCGGGCAAAACCTGATGGCCACAGGCCTTGTCACGCATTAGATCGTGGATGTTGTTATTTTGCAACACAGCAGATTCCTTCGCCTCATTGTTGTCCGCCAGAAAGCGTGTGACAACGGCATCATTTTCCGCCGCCAGCACTGAGCAGGTTACGTATAACAAGCGTCCGCCCGGTCTTAGCGTTGGCCACAATCCTTTCAGCATCGCCAGCTGGGTCTTGGCGAGCGCAGCTATGTCTACTGACCGTCGCAGGTGCTTGATATCCGGATGGCGACGTATCACACCGCTGGCCGAACACGGGGCATCAAGCAAGATGCCGTCATAGGGCTCCTTGTCCCACCATCTATTAGGATTCGATGCGTCGCCACACGAAATGGTTGCAAGCAATCCGAGTCGATCAAGGTTCTGGCTAATGCCATCCAACCGTTCGGCGTCATTATCGACGCAGGTCAGATCAATCCCGGAGCCGCCGATTTCCAGCAAATGACTACTTTTGCCGCCCGGCGCTGCGCAGGCATCGAGAATTCGACCCTTCACATCCGCAAGCAACCATGGCGCCGCTAACTGCGCCGCTGCATCCTGCACCGACACATGCCCTTCCGAAAATCCGGGCAGAATGTCGACGGACTGCGGTTCAGTGAGTCGTACGGCTTGCGCCAGTCCTGGGATCAATTCGGATCCAATTTCGATCTCTTTGAGGCGCAGGACATAGTCCGCAGCACTGCCATGGGCCGGATTTACGCGCAGCCACATAGGTGCGCGGTCATTGTTGGCAGCAAGAATCGACTGCCAGTCATCCGGCCAGTCCGCGCGTAACATTTCGATCAGCCAACGTGGATGATCGTACTCGGCTTCTTCGTTAGGCGGCGGCTGATCAGCAATTCGGTCGCGCAAAAATCGGCGCAATATTGCGTTCACCAGTGGCGCGAGCTTCGGGCGGCCCAGGTGACGAGCAGCCTCGACAGTCTCTGACACAACTGCATGATCGGGAATTCGTGTATCGCTGAGCTGAAAAAGTCCTACGGCGAGTAACGCATTAATACAGCTATCACGTGCCTTAAGTGGCCGCGACATTAGCGCGTTGATCCACGCCTGCAAGTGCCAATGACTGCGCAGCGTACCGTAACTCAACATGCGCAACAGAGCTCGATCCCGCTCGCTGACCTGACCCTGAAAATCTGCCAACGCGCGATCCAAAGATCGTCCTTTGGAGACGACATTGTCGACAACCTGCGCTGCAGTCGCGCGCAGCTTCGCGCCGGTTACATTCTCGCTCATAGCTGACGACCAACGATGTCGATATTCGATATGAACTGCGCGGCGCTAACCGGACGCTTGCCCGGTCGTTGTAACTCGATCAGGCGCAACGCGCCTTGTCCGCAGACAATCACAACACCATCGGTGCCCGCTTCAATAATAGTCCCTGCAGGCGAATCATCTGCAACGGCCTCTTCTGCACGCCAACACTTAATACGATCGTCATCGAGCATGAAATACGCGCCGGGCACAGGATTAAAGGCCCGCACCAGACGCGCGAGTTCTGCGGCCGGTCGTTGCCAGTCGATACTCGCATCCGTGGTCTTGATCTTATGCGCGTAAGTCGCAGCAGCTTCATTTTGCTCAACTGCACTTGTTCTCGAATCAACAATGTCCGCAAGGTACTCGACCAGTAGCGTGCCGCCCGCTGCCGCCAATCGATCGTGCAGCTCACCGGCATTCTCACCAGCACCGATCTCCAGGGTTTCGCTAACAAAGACCGGCCCACAATCCAGCCCAACCGTCATCGACATCAGGCACACACCCGTTTCTTCGTCAGCGGCGAGGATCGCTGCCTGAATGGGAGCCGCGCCACGCCAGCGCGGCAACAATGAAGCATGCACGTTCAGGCAACCTGCCTTTGGAATATCCAGAACACGTTGTGGCAAGAGTAAACCGTATGCCGCAACGATCATGATGTCAGCTTGCAGCGCCGTTAACTGCGCAACAACATCGTCGTCGCGCAACGACTCCGGTTGCAGCACGTCGATGTCATGCGTCAACGCATACTCTTTTACCGGGCTCGCCTTGAGTCGCTTGCCGCGGCCCGCAGGCCGATCCGGCTGCGTAAGTACGGCGACCGGAATAATGCCCGACTCCAGCAGTGCGCGCAGCGACGCAAGTGCGAACTCAGGCGTACCTGCAAAAATTACACGAGGACTGTTCAAGAGATGATCCTATGTCAACACAGCATCCGCGATGCGATGACGCTGATCACGAACCAGACGTTTGCGAATGCGCGAGCGTTTCGTTTCGGACAAATAGTCGACGAATAATTTACCGTCAAGGTGATCGATCTCGTGTTGCACAACGACTGCGAGCAAGCCTTCCATTTCTGTTTCTGTCTCATCGCCCATCCGATCCTGGTAGCGCACCCGAATATGATTCGCGCGCTCTACCTCTTCGTAATAGCCGGGCACGGACAGACACCCTTCTTCGCTGACCTGCGCGCCATCCTTCTCGAGAATGACAGGATTAATAAAAACGTACGGCTCATTGTTGTCAGCAGATACGTCAGCCACCAGAAACCGCCGATGTACATCAACCTGAGTCGCTGCCAGCCCAATTCCCGGGGCCGCATACATGGTCTCAAACATGTTATCGATCAGCTCGCGCAGCGCCTCATCCACCTGCAAGACGGGTGTTGCGGTCTTGCGTAAGCGCGGGTCGGGGAATTCTAAAATCGTAAGTTTTGCCATAATTTTGTAACTGCAGAAAGTTAGTTATTCGCGTAAATTGCGACCAAACGAGTCTAAATGATTGACTTTACTTAATAAAATGTCAGACAATTGCCACCAGACGACCTCATCCCGGTAGCAGATTACGGCCGGAAATGTGACGTAATTGGCAGCTTCGACGGCACCGGAACGACATATTATAGCAACGCCAATAAAGCTAAAGGTCTCAACACCTTGTATGGAGTATTGAGCAACATGTCCCTCCGAAAAATCAATCTGAACTATCGCCTCCGAATGACGTTCGCAGCATTAGCTGCGGCATTGCTATTCGGTTCCCTAAATGCGTTTTCGCAAAGCGATTCGCCACTGGCTAACGATCATCCGGACGAATATACCGTCCAGGAAGGCGACACGCTGTGGGATATCGCTGCAACGTTCCTCAAAGATCCCTGGTATTGGCCCGAAATCTGGTACATCAACCCGGAGATCCAGAATCCACACCTTATATACCCTGGTGATGTGCTCGGACTGATCTACGTGGAAGGTCGCCAGATGGTTGCGCCAATACGCGCATCATCTTACCGACTTTCACCCGAAGCGCGCGCCACCCCGCTGAACGAAGCGGTTACCAGCGTAGCCTACGAAGACATCGCTGCTTTCCTCACGACGGGTGGTGTATTGCAAAAAGACGAGGTTAACGAACTCCCTTACTTACTCGCTTCTCGCGGCGACCACCTGGTCGCGTCCGCCGGCAATATCGTTTACGTTCGCCGCAACTCTAGCGACGCACTCGGGCAAAGATTCAGTATTGTCAAAGTTGGTGAAGAACTGAGGGACCCCGATACTAATAATCTCGTTGGCTATCAGGCCATAATCGTCGGTGCAGGAACATTGCGCCGCGGTGGCGATCCGGCAACGATGGCAATTACGGAATCGACGATGGAAGCGACACCAGGCGACCTTCTGATCCCGTACGACAACAGCCTGCCACTCAACTTTTTCCCGAAAGCCCCTTCAAGCGATGTCGACGGCCGCATTATTTCGGTGGTTGGCGGCGTCAGCCAGATCGGTCAGTTCATGGTAGTGGTCATGAATCGCGGAACCGCCAACGGCCTTGCGGTCGGCGACGTTCTGACAGTATTCCAGGACGGACCCGAAGTGGTTGATCATGTGCGCGGCGGCAAGGTCAAACTTCCGGACGAGACCGCTGGTACTGTAATGGTCTTCAAAACTTTCGACGACATCAGTTACGGACTGGTTATGGAAGCGACCAGAGCGATTCATAGATACGATCACATTCGTAACCCGATCTAGTTATCCGGATCTGACTGCAAATCGCATTGCTTTAGAGAACGGCGCCTTCGGGCGCCGTTTTTTATTGCCTGACCGAATTACTAGACACCCGGAGTTGCCACATCGCGGTATCATCTGCTCTCGACTCGGCGAGCAGCGCGATGAGCAACGAAAACGACGACCTTTGGCAGGCAGCCGCACGGCATCGCATTATTCCGCAAGGCGATGACGACTTCCCGCAGCTGCTCAACGAGATACCCAGTCCGCCACACTTGTTATACGTAGATGGCGACCCGGAAATTTTGCACCTGCCAGCACTGGCTATTGTTGGCAGCCGCAACCCGAGCAAGGGCGGCGAACGCAATGCCTACGAATTCGCTCGCCATCTCGCCACCGTCGGCTTTACGATCGTTAGCGGGCTCGCTCAAGGCATAGACACAGCCGCACACCGCGGCGCTCTTGCGGCCGGCGGCAAAACCATTGCCTTTCTCGGCCACGGCATCGACCGCATCTACCCGGCCAGCAATAAGAACCTTGCCGAGGAGATCGCCGCGAACGGTGCGCTGGTCAGCGAGTTTCCTCTCGGCACCCATCCCGGCAGGGAGAATTTCCCACAACGGAATCGACTCATTAGCGGACTGAGTCTCGGCACCCTGGTCGTTGAGGCCGCACGCCGCAGCGGCTCGTTGATCACGGCGCGACTTGCGGCGGAACAGGGCAGAGAGGTTTTTGCACTACCGGGCTCTATCCATAATCCGCTCGCTCGCGGTTGCCACGAACTTATTCGACAAGGGGCAAAACTGGTAGAAACCAGCGACGACATCGTTAACGAGCTCGCGCCACTCGTCGGCCGGCTTCTGCAAAACACAATGGAATCAACGAGCAAGGAAAAAGTTGAAGAATCGCTCGACGATGAATATGTTCAACTGCGCAATTCGATGGGCCATGACCCGGTTAGCGTCGATCAGCTGGCGATAAATTCCGGATTGACGATCGACCAGGTTTCATCCATGCTTCTGATTCTGGAGCTCCATGGGGAGATCGAATCCCTGTCCGGCGGACGTTATTCGCTGTTGAGGTAGGCACTTCACGGATCCAGAAACTGAAGGAGCAGCTCCAGGCATGAAAGAAAATGTACTCGACGTATTGATGTATTTGTTCGAAACCTACGTCGACACCGAAGAAGAACCCGAAGCCGATCATAATGAACTGCGCGACGAACTCGCGCGGGCAGGTTTTGGCGATCCCGAAATAGACCGGGCGCTCGAATGGCTGGATGGTCTAACGGAGCATCAGGACAACTTTCCATACCACGCTCAGACCGCGCACGGCACTCGCATATACAGCGACTTCGAGCACGAACGTTTGGACGCGGGCTGCCGTGGATATATCACCTATCTCGAACAGATTGGCATCCTGACGCCACCAGGGCGAGAGATCCTCGTTGATCGACTATTAGCGCTGGAGTCAGCTGATATCGACGTTGAACAGATCAAATGGG
>CAYWYT010000170.1:0-6144 GCA_964462665.1 uncultured Woeseiaceae bacterium
TTGGCTGCCATGACTACGCCGTTGGCATTGGCCCACGGGCCCGCGCCAATTCGATCATGAGCATTAAACGCCGGACTTATGTTTGTTGCCTGGGTGCTCAGGTAAGCACGCCAGGTACGGTGACCAGCACCGGCACTACCTGCCAGTGCCTGGCAATGCGCGTCAGCACCTTCGATTCCACCCAGATTGCCACCGTCACCAAGGCCGACGCTGGTTACGAAAAAGCCCATCTCCATGGGCTCTTCTGCCGCTGGTTGTCCTTGTGCCGCTGCGATCTGCGGTGCTGCGAAAGCAGAAATCAGAATAACCGTAGAGATAAGAGAGATGTTTTTGGTAGTCGCGCCATTCATAATTGTTTCCTCGGGTGACGTGCAAAGTTAAACTTGAAGCCCGAATAAACTATCACATTGCAACGTTATGAATATGCGGCTTCTGATTATTCTTGTTCTACTCTTTCCAATCGCCCTATACAGCGCGGAAGAAACAGAGATTCAAGGCAGTTACTTTGCCCTGATTGTTAACGATGTCGATGGCTCCAGTAGTTGGTACCAGGCTGTACTCGGCCTGGAGGAGTTGTCACGCTCCACAGAGGAAGGGAGCTACGACATCATCAACCTCGTTGGCCCCGGTATTTTTGTTGAGTTGTTGCAACTTCCACACGCGGGCGAAAGACCTGGCGGACAAACGCAAGGCCCGTTCAAGGTCGGCATGCTGGTTGAGGATATGGAACGCTTCGCAGCAACCCTGCCTGCAGCCGTCTCTCCACCCAATATTGTTTTTGATCGAGAAAATAATCTATTGGTTTTGCAGCTTCGCGACCCGGACAACAACACTGTGCAAGTGATGCAGGTATTGGAGGAGTAATACATGAGCGCGCCAACTCACTTTTCTGCCGACGAACTCAATCAGGGCGTCGAGCACATTCTCGCTTCACCGGCTGACGGCGGTGAATTAAAACTCATTGTAAGAAGACCCGCCGTCGAAGAACGCGAAACCCCTCAGCAAGCACGGCTGGATGTCGACCAGGGTCTGGTCGGCGACAATTGGCTGGCACGGGGCTCTCGGCATATGCCAGACGGTGCTGCCGATCCGGAGATGCAACTCAATATTATGAATACCCGAGTCGTCGATCGTGTCGCAGGCTCAGAAGATCGTTGGCCACTTGCGGGTGATCAGCTGTTCGTCGACTTGGATCTTAGTGTTGGTAACTTAGCGCCGGGAACGCAAATTGCGCTGGGCGATGCTGTTATTGAAATCACGGAGCCGCCGCACACAGGCTGCAAGAAATTCGCTGCCCGTTATGGCGTCGATGCGATGGTGTTCGTTAACTCGGGTCGTGGTAAGACGTCTAACTTTCGCGGTATTTGTGCAAAGGTCGTGAAGTCCGGCGACATCAGCGTTGGGGATATCGCCCGCAAACTATAGTTCGCTTTGGAAGAGCGCGCACAATTCGGCTTCAGGCGCCGACGCGGTCATTACCGCATCGCCCAGTTCCTGGACCAGCGGTTCGGGCGTTTCAAAGCGCGGCCAATTGCTTGTCTCGTCACTGTTCGGATTGCCACTCGTCGCGAACTCGACCCAGTAACTTTGCATGACTTCCTCCAGCGCGAGATCAATATCACTGCTGACCATGTAGTCATCGTGGGTGCCGAACACATACGGGTACTCAGCCCCATGGTAAGCGCCGAGTGCTGCGCCTGCTTCACCTTCACGGACGCGCGTAAACTGATACATCCAGGCATCGCTGCCGGATGCATTCATGGTCGCCGCTACCTGCTGCGCCTCGCATAACATAGACGTAGCAGTACGCAGCCGATCAAGCGCTCGGCGAGGGCCGGCCTCATTGCGAACAATCTCGAGAGCCGCCTGAATGTTGCTGCCGCTGAACATCTCGGCTACTTTCTCTTCGACCTCGTCCCAGCTCGTATCCTCTGGCGTGCTGCTATACCACTCGTTAGCGTTGGTGCCTATGATCATCTGATGTCCGCCAAAGCCGCGCTCGTGCATCGCCGTCCATGTGCGCTGTGTAAACATCTGACCATCGACAGCCGGTGAGTGGTAGTGGTCAGCAAATGCCGCGTCATAAGCGGCGAACAGTTCAGCGGCCGGTATCTCGCGCAGAGCCTCGAGGCTACCTTCCGGCGGCAGGTCGAACACAGTCGCCAGCTCGGCCGCGCGTTGTTGTTCGGCTGCGAGCGTCGACATGCGGTCGCGCCCAAAACCTGCAGTGCTTTGCAGGACGCCACGATGAAATAAACCATTCGCCGGCTCCGCAAACATCAACGCCAGAATATTCTGTCCGCCCGCCGATTCGCCAAACAGGGTCACGCGGTCGGGATCACCGCCGAACTTCTCGATGTTGTCTTGAATCCATTGCAAAGAGGCGACCAGATCCCAGTACGCGAAGTTAGCAAGCGGTTCCTCTGCCGACATATCGGTATGTGAGAGGAAACCGAACACGCCCTGTCTGTACCCAACCGACACGACGACGACGTCTTCCTGGGCCAACTTGTGCCCATGGTAATTCGGCTCATACGACCAGCCGCTCTTGTTGCTACCACCGTGTATCCACACCATGACTGGCAGTTTGGCGTCGGTTTCGAGTGCCGGCGTCCATACATTCAGGTAGAGACAGTCCTCGCTAACCTCGAGGTCATCGTAGTAATCCTCCGAGCCGCCAAATTGCACTGCCATCCATCGGTACCAGTCCAGGATTCGCATCGACTGCATACAGGCAGCTGCAAACTCGGTGACGTCTCTCTCAGCCACTTTACTGCTCAGCGGTTGCGGTGCGCGCCAGCGGAGGTCGCCAACGGGTGGCTCAGCGAACGGCACACCGAGAAACGCAGCGACTGCGCCCTCTTCAACGTACTTACCGACGAGAGCTTCGTCATCAACGACAACGCTTGGCGCGTTATCGCAGGCTGCCAGCGCCAGCAAGGTGGCGGTTATGAGAATTCGTTGCATGTGTTACTCAGGAATATCGTGTTGCAGCGACTTAACGAGCGAATAGGACATGAATACGCCGACCACCAGAATGGGCGTGGACGTAATTAGCAACATGACCTGGATCGTCTTGAGCCCACCAACGAACAGCAATGTGATCGGCATAACTGCGAGCGCGAAGGCCCAAAAAACGCGATGCCAACGGGCGGGATCTTCACCGGCGGACAAATGCAGCGTCGCGCTTGAGGCCAACGTATAGGAAGCCGAGTCGTAAGTGGTTGCCGCGAAGATGATCGACATAAGCGTGAATACCGTGATCACGACTGGCGCCATCGGCATGGCTTCCAGCGTAGCGACAATGGCGGCACTACCACCGGAGGACTTAATGGTCCCAAGCACGTCGACGATGTCGTTCATCTGTAGATACATGCTGTAGTTGCCGATGATCATGTAGAACACCCAGCAACCCAGCGAGCCGTAGATCAACATTCCCTTGATGACCTGGCGAATAGTCCGGCCACGTGAAATTCGCGTAATGAACAGGCCAACATAGGGCGCAAAGGCGACCCACCATGCCCAGTAGAAAACTGTCCACGATTCAACAAATCCGGAGTCGCTAAACGGGTCGGTCCAAAAATTCATGCGCACGAAGTTCTGGGTCATCAAGCCAAGCCCGTTCAAGCTGGTCTTGACGAGAAAAACAGTCGGGCCTGCGAATAAAAGAAACAATAGCAATCCGATCGCAAGTATCAGGTTAATGTCACTGAGGTTTTTGATGCCTTTCTGTAAGCCCAGCCATACGCTGAAAACAAACAGGCTGACACACACCGCCATGACGATGACTTCAAGCTGATAGGTGTGTGCGATGCCGAATAACCATGTCAGGCACTCTGCAATCATGGGCGTGGAGAATCCGAGCCCGGTGGCGGCGCCCGCGATCATCGCAATCATGAACAGGAAATCGATCATGCGGGCCATGGGCCCATGTTCTTTGCCTTTCAGGAACCAGTTGCAACTGACGCTGAAGCGCAGCACGTCCAGCTTGCGGTTGTAGTATGGGTAGGCAATAGCGATAGCGGGCAGGCAGTAAAATGCCCATGCAGTAACGCCCCAGTGGAACATGCCATAGGTTGAGGCCCACTCGGCGGCAGCCGAGCTTTGCGGTTCGACCCCGAATGGCGGTGTGTCGTAATAGTAGGTCCACTCGACAACACACCAGTACATAAGGCCAGCACCAATGCCGGCGCAAAACAGCATTGCGATCCAGCTCATCTGGCTGAACTCGACCTCCTCGTCGCCGAGGCGAACATTGCCGAAACGACTGAAAGCGAGCCACAAAAGAAACACTACGGTGCCGACTGCGGCGAGCAGGTAGGCGATTCCAAACTGATTCGCTATGAAGTCGTAAACTTGTTGCAGAATAACAGCGCCGCTATCGCCGGCGAGCGCGAGAGGAATACACACAATGAGTATCATCGCGACGGTTGCGATGAAGCTTGGCCAATCGATCTTGCTTTGGTCCATCTGCACCTCTTCTTGTGGTTATTCGATGTTGAGGACTACTGCGCCCCGAATGGTACCCTTTTCGATGAGTTCGTTGGCGGCAGCGATTTCCTGCAAAGGAAACGTCGCGGCAATGCGATGTTGCAAAGCATCGTTCGTCAGAGCGCTGTTTATGTCGGCTATCGCCTGTTGTTTAGCGGCTTCCGGCATTGCGTAAACAATAATGAAGCGGATGTTCATGTCCATGTACATCAACTGGAAGAACGGCAGCGTCGGCTCGGGAACGGCGACTGAACCATAGGTAGCGATAGTGCCTGAGGTTGCAACGACGGCAATCCAGGTTGCGAGGTTCGCCCCAAACTCCAGGTCGATCGCACGATCTACGCGTGCTCCACCATTGGCTGCCAGAATGTCATCGGCAAACGAGTCGCTACGGTGATTTACAACATGTGCGGCACCGGCGGCCTTACATGCGGCAGCGTCTTCTGCATTGCTTGCCGTCGCGATGACCGTGGCACCTGCCTGACTTGCCCATTGCACGGCGTAATACCCAACGCGACCCGCGGCGCCAGTGATGACGATCGTTTGTCCTTTTACGTCACCGTCCGCGAACACGCAGCGATGTGCGGTCATGGCAGGAATACCCAGACAAGCGCCGACGTCGAAGCCGGCGTTATCGGGTAGATGTGCCGCGCGCGAACTGTCGAGCGCGACATACTCGGCGGCGGTTCCAAAGCGGCGCGCGAACTGTGCCTGATATACCCACACACGCTCACCGACCCGGGATGCATCAACGCCTTCGCCCACAGCCTCGATAATTCCGGCGCCGTCGCTGTTCGGTATGACCAGGCCATCGTCGAGCAGGCTTGGAAACGACCCCGCACGCTTCTTCACGTCGGAAGGATTAACGCCGCTGCTGTGCAGACGAACCAGAACTTCACCGGGTCCGGCTACAGGCGACTCGAGTTCGCCAATTTGCAGTGCGTCGGCGGCGTCCCCAAATTTTTCAAACCAGGCAGCGCGCATCAATCTAACCAGTTCGCGAGTGTTTCGGTGTGGCCATCTACCGACATCGCCTGTCCTGAAATTTTCCCCGCTTTTTCAGAGGCCAGGAACAAAACTGTATCCGCGATTTCCTCGGGTGACACGAAGGTACGCATTGAGCTTTGGCGCTGATAGACGTCGCGGATTTCCGTGGGGTTCACGCCACGCTCTTTGGCATCTCTATCAATCACTCCGTCGATGCGCGGGCCGCTAACGCAGCCAGGACAAACGGCATTGACGCGAATATTGTGCGGACCCAGCTCCATTGCCCAGGTCTTGGTTAGTCCGATCAAGCCCCATTTGCTGGCGGCGTACGGCGAGCGCATCGGCGTGCCGAAAAGCCCGGCAGACGATGACATGTTGATAATGCTGCCGCCGCCGGTTTGCTTGAGTAGTGGTACAGCGTGCTTGGTCATATAAAACGCTCCGCTCAAATTCACCGCGAGGCAATGATCCCAGGCATCCGTCGCTACATCTTCCACGGCTGCTGAGGGTCCGGAGATGCCGGCGTTGTTAATGAGTATGTCGAGATGGTCGTATTTCTCTGAAAACTCAGCGAAGACCCTGTCGACCTCCGCAGTAATGGAAACGTCGGCCTGAGTTGCGGTCGCGCCTGGATTCGCTGTGAGAAACTCCGCGATCGCGTCTGGC
>CAYWYT010000171.1:0-6088 GCA_964462665.1 uncultured Woeseiaceae bacterium
TTTTGTACCGTGAAACCCAACGATGGCACGCTATGCATTACGTCCACCGCATAGAAATCACGATGGCCAATGGTCGTCGTATCACCCGGGCTACATACGCGGTAGCGCAGCATTGGACGCTCGGCCGATGGCAACTTGGCGAAGTCGGGCCAGATGACCCCGTTGAACAGGTGCGCCTGAATTGCGCGCAAAGTCTCTTCACGAGCATAAACCGTCAGTGGCGTTTCGAAATTCTCGTCAAATACCCGATCCACCAGCATAGGTAAGCCAGCGATATGATCGAGGTGAGCATGCGTCAGAAAAACATGCCGTATCGAGTCCAGATCACTTAGTTCAAGGTCACCAATGCCCGTTCCCGCGTCGATCAGAACATCGTCGTCGATGAGCATAGCCGAGGTTCGAGACCCGGCGCCTATGCCCCCGCTACATCCTAAAATTCGTATACGCATACCGTTGGGGTACTATTGATACTCGCGTGATGATGGAATATTCCTTCAGCGCAACGTTAGGATAAGCAACGGCGGCTTTCTGTGTCCCAAATCACAATTCTTTTGCTGTACCTGTTGGCAGCCGTGGCTTTCACGATGCAGCGACTGCCCGCGCACGCAGCGCGATCAGGTCCGCTGCTAAATGCAGCTTTCATTTTCGGCGTCGCCGGCCTGATATTTCACGGACAATTATTGTCAGATCAAATATTCATGGACGACGGTCTGCACTTTTCGATAGGCGCCACAGTTTCACTTATAGGCCTGCAACTCGCGGCGACTGCGCTCGTTGGCGCTATCGAGTCTTCATTACGGGGTATGTCTGCAGGGCTTTTGGCACTTGCCGCCATTGCATCCACCGCTACTACGATTGCCCCTGATGCGGGTATCGGCACTCAGCTTAGCTGGCAGATCCAGGCGCACATCGTCATCTCCGTATTTGCCTACGGCTTGCTTACCGTCGGAGCAATCGTAGCTGTGTTTTCATTAGTACAGGATCGCCGTTTGCGTACTGGCAAGTTATCCGCAAACAATTACTTGTTCGCGCCCCTGGAAACTACCGAGAAATTGCTGTTCGGCATCGCGGCCAGCGGTTTCGCTGTGTTGCTGTTGGCAGTGATGTCCGGGTTTGCCTTCGTCGATAACTTGTTTGCGCAACATCTGATCCACAAGACCGCTTTGTCTCTGTTGGCGCTGGCATTGTTCGGAATTCTTGTCGCAGGTCGCCAGTTCGCCGGATGGCGTGGCAAGCGCGCAGTCTATTTGTATCTTTGGGGCTTCTTTTTTCTGGGCCTCGCGTATTTCGGCAGTCGCTACGTGCTCGAGAACGTTCTGGGTCGAGTCTGGGGCTGATACCCCATCCCAAAGTTGCGACATGAATTCTTGACAGTCTTAGGCCAGACTGCTCAACTGAAACTGTATAGGTGATTCAGGAGGTGCCCTTCTTTTGGGCGAAGACATATCACTCGCAGCCCTGATCGGACTGCTTGTCGCTCTACTGCTACTTTCCGCGTTTTTCTCAGGCTCGGAAACGGCGCTCATGAGCCTGAATCGTTACAAGCTTAGGCACAAAGCCAGGCAGGGACATCGCGGTGCTATTCTTGCTGAGCGCCTGTTGGAACGACCCGATCGCATCATCGGCCTGATCCTTCTCGGCAATAATCTGGTCAATATTTTTACAGCATCATTGGTCGCCGTGGTTGCGATGGATATCGGCGGGCAGAAAGCTGTTGCGATTGGCTCCTTCATTGTCACCCTGCTCATATTAATTTTCGCAGAAGCTGCACCCAAGACTCTTGCTGCTTTGCACCCCGAGAGAGTCGCTTTTCCCGCGGCGATGATCTACTACCCACTGTTAAAAATTCTATACCCTTTTGTATGGCTCACAAACACAGCCGCAAATGCAGTTCTATTTTTGTTTGGTGTGCGATCGGGCGAGACAAAATTACAGGCGCTGACACGCGAAGAATTGCGCACTTTGGTACACGAAGCCGGTGGCCGAATTTCCGGACGTTATCAGCAGATGTTGTTGAGCATTCTGGATCTTGAAAAAGTCACCGTTGACGATGTGATGGTGCCACACAATGAAATTATCGGTATCGACCTTGACGACGATATCGCCGAGATCAATGAGATCATTTGCAACAGCGAGCACACGCGACTGCCGGTTTATAAAGACAGTATCGATCAGGTTGTCGGCGTTCTTCACTTGCGCCACCTGGCCAATCTGTCACAACGCGAGATCGACAAGAAAGCAATTCAGGACATGCTTACCGAGCCTTATTTTGTGCCCGAAGGCACGCCTCTAAGCACGCAATTAGTGCAATTTCAAAGGCGGCGTCTGCGCATTGCGATGGTCGTCGACGAGTATGGCGATATTCAGGGCATCGTGACGCTGGAAGATATTCTCGAGGAGATAGTTGGTGAGTTCACAACCGATCCTGCGGACGATGAAAATGACGTTGTGAGCGAAGGCAATGACACTTACCTGGTCGACGGCACTATGAATATTCGCGAACTGAATCGAACCCAAAACTGGGAACTGCCGACGGATGGTCCGAAGACGATTAATGGACTTGTCCTGGAGCTGCTAGAAACAATTCCCGCACCGGGAACTTGTCTAAAGATCGAAGGTTATCCATGTGAGATTATTGCAACCGACGACAATCGAATTCGTAGCGTCAGAATCGGCCCGCGCGATGCGGTCGCAGCAAGCAGCAACTAAAATGCCGCGTCCAGGGCCTCGCTGACACGCCGCACACCGGTAACTGTTATGCCGTCCGGGGCAACTCTGGGCACATTGGATTCGGCGACTATTGCCTGCGTAAAACCCTGCTTGGCAGCGGCTGCAATTCTCTCGGTTCCAAATCGAACCGGACGAATTTCGCCGGCCAAACCGATCTCCCCAAAGCTTATGAGGCGCTCGGCGCACGCGACGTTTCGAAAACTCGATACGATTGCGAGCAATGCAGGCAAGTCCGCGCCCGTTTCCGCAATTCGCAAACCACCTACAACGTTCACAAATACGTCTTCAGGACCCAGCGCTACATCGCCGTGGCGCTGCAAGACGGCCAGCAACAACGACAGGCGGTTTTGATCAATGCCGGTTGCAAGACGCTTGGGATACGAACTGTTGCCGTCGGCAACGAGGGCCTGAATTTCTACCAGCAAAGAGCGGCTACCTTCCCAGGCAACGGTCACGATGCTGCCTGGTTCAGAAATACTTTCGCGGGACAGAAAAATCGCGGAGGGGTTGCTGACTTGCTTGAAACCAGCCTCCGTCATCGCGAACACACCCATTTCGCCACTTGCGCCAAAACGATTTTTGACAGAGCGGATCATCGTATAGCGGCTCGCTGGATCGTTTTCAAAATACAACACCGTGTCCACCATGTGCTCAACAACACGTGGTCCCGCGATAGCCCCTTCTTTGGTGACGTGCCCGATAATGAAAACGGCAATCTCGTTTTGTTTCGCAAACTGCACAACCCGTCCGACACACTGGCGAAGTTGCGAAACTGAGCCCGGCGCAGAAGGTGACTCGGCGCTCACCATAGTTTGCATGGAATCGATGACCATGACTTTGGCGCCGGATGCTGCGGCCGTTTCCAGAATGTTCTCGAGAGACGTGTCTGCGAGCAATTGCATGTCAGAACTCGTCAGACCCAGTCTATGCGCTCGTTGCCCAACCTGACGCAACGATTCTTCGCCGGTGGCGTAGAAAACCGGCAAATTCGCAGCAAGATTGGACGACACCTGTTGCAACAATGTGGACTTGCCAACGCCGGGGTCCCCGCCTATCAATACGACCGCGCCCGGCACCAGACCACCGCCAAGCACACGATCAAATTCGTCGAAGCCAGTGCTGTCACGATGCCCCAGATCATCCGGTAGCGACTCAATCGTTGCCGGAGTCGAGCCCGGTTGCCCGGTATTGACGGACGCGGAAATGGTCGTGCGGGATAAGGTATTCCAGGATGCACAGTCCGGGCATTGCCCCGCCCATTTGACGCTATGTGCACCACATTCGGTGCAAACATAGGCGGTTTTTGCCTTCGCCATTCGTAATGCTCTGTTTTATAAAGGTTTTTCGGAAATACGGTATGCGAATCAACGTGTTTACGCTCGCTTTGATGCGTATTAGACCGACTCTTGGAGGCCAATGATAGCACCGCTTCCGGAGCTGTTTATTACATAAAAATGCCAACCCTATCTCATTAAGAAAGCTCGCCTTTTCCTATAATTTCCAGCCTGTTGATTGAAAGTGATTGTGTTGACCCCCGAAAAAAAGCAAAAGCGTAACCGGCTGATCGCGCTAAGTTTTGCCAGCGTGCTGCTGCTACTGGTGTACGGACCCATGGCACAGTGGTTCGTCGCAGCCGATCGCGTGCTTTACGACAATCTGGCGACTTACGTCCCCAGCGAGCCTCTCGGTAACTCGCTCATCATCAGCATCGACCAGACAAAACTGGATTCTGAAAGCCTTGTCGATACCTACGGGAAAATAGTGTCCGTGCTGGCCAAGGGCAAAGTTCATCGCATCATCTTGAGCGAGCCGCCGGAATTACCCAAAGACGCAGCCCTGCCTGGCTGGGCTGTAGCTATGAGCGGACAGACCCTGGTTTACGCGCCAACCAGACACCGTTTTGCAGATCTGGCAACGCGTGACGGGTTCCTTGAATTTCGACCAGACGACGACGGCGTTCTGCGTCGCGCTGCATTGTGGATGCTCAACGACGGTGTGATGTCGCCTTCACTACCACTCGCGATTGCATTCGATAACGCAGATGCTGTAAGTAGCCGTCGAATTTCGAGCGCTGAGGACGCGATCTTCACCTCCAACTACTCTGCCGTGCCGCGTCTGGATTTTGTTGACGTCATAAACGAGGAATTCGACCCGTCCATTCTCATCGGCGCAACTGTATTTGTAGATTCATCGCCTGAACTTGTAGCAGCAGAAGCCCTGCTGCCGTCCGGACAGTTCGTTACTATTTCCGAGCTCACGGCCAGCCTGCTGGCGAACGTCGAACACGATCGCTCCATCATTTCACCCGTATGGGTATCCAGCCTGGAGTGGTTGGCACCGATATTGCTCGCGATCGTTGCGGTCTTATTCATGCCCGATCGTTCCCGCAAAGACATCGCTGTTTTGGCAGGCGTTACAGCGGTGGTTCTGCTTTTGACCGAAACCTTGATGTTGTACGTTTTGCATATGCGTATCGATCTCGGTCGACCAATTCTAATTTTTATTGGTGTATCGATGTTGACGCTGTGGCTCGTCGGCGACGAAACCAAAGAATTGAAGGATGCCTTCAAGAAAGGCTCGGACTTCCTCTCTGCAGGACGGCTGGAACCGGCGTTTGCTGAGTTTCGCCGCTGCCAGCCATCGGAAACGATTGCTACGTCAATGTATAAGTTATCACTCGCTTTCGAACATCAAGCGAAGCCCGAACGTGCAGAAGCCGTGCTCGAGTGGATGAAGCGTACGCACGGCACCCCGGAATCGGTATCCCAGAAACAAAAGACTGCTGGTGCACCACAACGGCTAGGCCGGTACGTAATTGAAAAACGCATCGGCCGCGGTGCAATGGGTGCTGTGTATCTAGCCAAAGATCCCCGCATCAACCGTCCTGTTGCGCTCAAGGTCATTCCGATCGAGAAGGAATTTGAGGACGAAGAACTCAAGGAGGCGCGACTTCGTTTCTACCGTGAAGCCGAGTCCGCGGGCCGACTGGCTCACCCCAATATAATTACCGTGTTCGATGCCGGCGAAGATAAGGGCCTTGCTTACATTGCGATGGAATACGTACCTGGCATCCCGCTGAAACAATTCACCGACCCTAAACGACTGCTAGCGCCCAAGCGCGCACTAGAGTTGTGTGCCTGCACCGCAGAAGCGCTGGACTATGCTCACAATCAGGGCGTAATTCATCGCTCCGATAAATGCAGGAATGAAGACCATTCGCGGATGGTGCTCGCGCCTGCACGTCTCGCAGCGCAGGGAGCACGCGATGGGCTTCTCGGGGTCGAACTGCCAGATGTCGCGCTTGCGCTGCCACGTGGCCGCGTCGGAGCTCACGAGGGATTCGGTGACGCCGCACGTC
>CAYWYT010000172.1:0-6013 GCA_964462665.1 uncultured Woeseiaceae bacterium
GCAAGATCGTGCGAGATTTTCCGGAGCACGATATTGATGTCGTTATCCCGATTCCGGACACGAGTCGCACAGCAGCGGTGCAGGTCGCATACCACCTCGGTTCAAAGTATCGCGAAGGCTTCATAAAGAACCGTTACATCGGCCGCACCTTTATCATGCCCGGCCAGGAAGAGCGCACGCAGTCCGTGCGGCGCAAACTCAATGCGATCGATCTTGAGTTTCGTGGCAAGAATGTACTTCTGGTGGACGATTCGATCGTGCGCGGCACAACCTCTCAGCAGATCATCAAACTCGCGCGTGAGGCAGGCGCTCGCAGGGTGTATTTCGCCTCTGCTGCGCCGCCAGTAAGACACCCGAACGTTTATGGCATCGATATGCCGGCTGCATCCGAGCTAATAGCCAACGGCCGTACGGTTGCAGAAGTTGAAGAGCTAATTGGTGCTGATCGCCTGATTTACCAGGACCTGCACGGTCTGATTCGCTCAGTCAGGCACGACAATTCTTCGATTAAGGAGTTTGATACTTCCTGCTTCTCCGGCGAATATGTCACCGGTGATGTTACCGACGACTATTTACATGATCTGGAACAACGGCGTAACGATGCAGCCAAGCAAGAGCATGACAGCAAACGCCAGGGCTTCGTCGCGGGCGATGCAGTGCATGGCAAACGTGAAGCCGTCGGTGGCATGTAACGCAATCCCCGCGTTGAGTTCGTTTCAATGAGCGTCAAGTTCATGATCATCGATGGTCAGGCAGACTTTCGCAGTCTCTTAAACCATCACATAACCACGCACTGGCCCGATGCGAATATTTCGGCCTACGACCCTACAACTGCTGGCCACTTGCCCGACGAATTCTCAGGTGCGGGTAACGACATCATCCTTTTGGGGAATATGCTTGGCGATCGCGGTGCTCTTGAGGTATTGCAACAATTCGTTCGCCGGCTGGGTTTTCCTCCGATCATATATTTCGGCGCTGAAGTTGAAGAAAGCCGCGCGCTCAAGGTAGGTGCTGAGCGGTTTTTTAACCGTGGTCAACTGCGGCATAACGCGCTCGTAGTTTGTATGGGCGATATCCTGAAGCAGCGTCGCGGAGCGGCGTCAACGGGATCGTTATTTGTCGGCGACGACAAGGCGGGTATCAACCCACTCATCCGCGGCTATCGTTTCGAGAAGAAACTGAGCGCATCAAGCCATTCATCCGTTTACCTGGCGAGAAAGGAGTCTTCCGATCAGGAAATCGTTCTCAAGGTATTGCAGCAGGTTCCTGATGTTGTCGACAGTATCGGCGCGTTCGACCGCTTCCTGCAGGAATATGAGCTGATCGCTGATATTGAGCACCCGAATATTGTCAAGATATTCGATCTTGGTGTCGGTGATGATCATGCGCATATTGTCATGGAGTATCTCAATGGCGGTGACCTCAAACAGCGCATTGCGAAAGGAATCAACGAGGTCGATGCGGTGCGTTACCTGCGGCAGATTGCGAGCGCGCTGGCCGAGGTACACGACGTTGGGATCCTGCACCGTGACCTGAAGCCCGGCAACATCATGCTGCGCGATGACGATACCGTTGCGCTGATCGACTTCGGGCTCGCCAAGCGAATGCGTCTAAAACTCGAAATTACGGGTAGCGGCGAGATATTCGGTACTCCGTACTACATGAGTCCCGAGCAAGGGCATGGTAACGGCGTTGATCTGCGCAGCGACATTTACAGTCTTGGCGTCATTTTCTACGAGATGCTGACCGGACAGAAGCCGTTCAAGGCAGATACCGCGATGGGCATTATTTATCGGCACGCGCAATCGCCTGTGCCATTACTACCTACGCGCCTTGCCAAGTACCAGGTATTGATAAATATGATGTTGGCGAAGAAACCCGAAGACCGACTGGATAGTGCTGCGGAGGTTGCGGAATGGCTGTAGTGCCAGAAATCATCAGCAACTTTCTCAACTCAGAGACGCCCGATGCCTGGATAGACGAGGCCCGCAATCGTGTGCCGGAACTATTGTTGGATCATGCGAACTGCGAGTTAAAGGCGGCCTCGACCGCGTTGGGCTTCTTGTATCGCTATCCGGACCGACCTGCATTGGCGCAACGCATGTCCCGACTGGCGCGAGAGGAGCTGCGACACTTCGAGCAAGTTCGCTCGATCATGCAGGATATGGGGGTCACTTTTGATCGACTGAGCGCGTCTCGTTATGCCGGAAAACTGCGTGCTGCAGTTCGTGGCCAGGAGCCGCATAAGTTAATGGACTTGTTGTTGGTCGGCGCACTCATCGAGGCGCGATCCTGCGAACGTTTCGCCAAGATAGCGCCGCATCTGCCGCCGAAGCTTGGCAAATTCTACTCCGGGTTGTTAGCTTCCGAGGCGCGGCACTTCGAACACTACATCGCGTTCGCACGTAGCGAAGGTAGCGTCGATGATGATGAGTTTGATGCCCGTCTGGAGCAGCTGAAAACTATTGAAGCTGCATTAATCAATGAGCCGGACGAACAGTTCCGCTTCCACTCAGGCGTGCCTGTCTAACGCGGCATTTCCTGCAATTTCGGCCCACGCAAATCCCAACGCAATACGCTGCCTTGCGTATACCAGTCGCCGAGAACAATACGCTTCGCCTTACGGTTGCCCAGATCGATCGTATGTACGTCAGGCCGGTGCGTGTGACCATGCACCAGCACGTCGACGCCATATTCCTTAATGACGCGAACAACCTCGTCCTTGTTAACGTCCATGATGTCCAGGCTCATGTTGATCGTCTGTTCCATGCTTTGGCGGCGCGCCTCTCGGGCAATCAGCAGGCGTTCTTTCAGTGGCTTTGCGCGCATTGATGCCTGCCAGTCAGGGTCGCGCGTCATAAGCCGTACACGCTGATACTTGGTATCGTCAGTACACATTGCGTCGCCGTGGCTCAGCAATGCTTTCTGGCCGTACATCTGCACCGGGTACGGATCCTTGAGAATTTCTACGCCGGTTTCATTCGCAAACTGTCGGCCGACCATGAAATCGCGATTGCCGTGCATAAAATAAACGGGAATACCTTTGTCGACGACTTTGCGAATAGATCGTTTTATTTTGCTGTAATGAGTGTTCGGGTCATCATCACCAACCCAGGCTTCGAACAGGTCGCCGAGAATGTAGAGGTCGTCCGCCTCCATCGCGTCGGTCGCCAGAAAATTGACAAACTGCTCTCCGATATCGGGACGATCGGCTTCGAGATGCAAGTCGGAAATAAACAGTGTGCTCATAGGTGCTACTCGAATGTGTAACGTGACATTTTCTTGATTACGATAGGAACGACAGGAACGTCTTTGGCGAAATGACCTTGTGGTCCGGTCCGAACACTAACCATCTTGTCGACGACTTCCATGCCCTGGATCACGCTTCCGAATACGGTGTAGCCCCAGGTTCCTCCGCTCGATTTCTTACCTGGATCGAGACGCGAGTTATCACCGACATTAATGAAGAACTGGGAATTAGCAGAATGCGGATCACCGGTGCGCGCCATCGCGACGGTGCCGCGCACATTGCTCAGTCCGTTGCCGGATTCGTTCGGGACAGTCGCGTCGTCTTCTTTCAGAGTGATATCGGGCGTATGCGCACCAGTCTGAGCCATGAATCCCGGAATAACCCGGTGAAAGATGAGGCCGTCGTAAAATCCGGCATCGACCAGCGCGAGTATGTGGCCGACAGTCAGTGGCGCCTGCTTGCCATCCAGCTCGAGAATAATCGTGCCCTCGGTGGTCACGATCTCGATATAAGGGTGTAGTGGAACTTCGTCAGCGGCAAATGCCGACATGCTTGTGAGGCCTGGGCTGATGAGACCAAACAGCAGAGCGATTAGCGTCTTTTTCATGCCGCCACGATAGCAAGAACCGGTGACAGCGGCCATGCCTGCGACTTAATTGATTGACTGGCTCACAGACCGGCATTATCATCCCGCAGCGAATTAACTCGTGTCGGGGCATGGCGCAGCCTGGTAGCGCATCTGCTTTGGGAGCAGAGGGTCGGGAGTTCGAATCTCTCTGCCCCGACCAATTTTTACCGTTCGGTAATAGGAAGAGCATTATTCGATCCTCGTTCCTTATCCTGATCTTATTTCTCGCAACATTTGCGCTGGCCCAAGGCCAGAATGCCGATCTCGTGCTACGAGGAGGCAAGATCCTCACTCTGGATAGGAATTCGGCCGAAGTTGAGGCACTGGCTATCGCTAACGGCGAAGTCTTGTTTGCCGGCAGCGATGTTCAAGTGTCGCAATTCATTGCCGCTGACACCGATGTGGTCGAGTTAGGTGGACGCACTGTTATCCCTGGCCTTATTGATTCGCATATTCACGCTATTCGCGCAGGGCTGACTTATACCGATGAGGTTGGCTGGTATGCGGTCACGAGTCTTGAAGAAGGGCTCGACAAGCTACGCAGCAAATCCAGAACCACGCCGCCAGGTGAATGGATCATAGTGGCCGGTGGCTGGGTCAAAGCGCAGATGCAGGAAGGGCGGGCGCCGACATCTGCGGAGCTCGACGCGGTTTCAACGCAACATCCCGTTTACGTGCAACATCAGTACAACCTGATCGTATTAAATTCGGCCGGCATGCAAGCACTGGGAATCGTTGGCGACGTGGCGGATCCGCCGAACGGGACCTACGAGAGAGATGCCGACGGTCAGCTGACCGGGCGTATTAGCGGCGCACTGCCGATTTTCTTTGCGCTGCACGGCCGACTGCCAAAGCCATCCTTTGATCAGCAAGTCGCGAGCACCAGGGCATTTATGGCGGAGCTTAATCGGGTGGGCCTGACGGGTGTCATTGATCCTGGCGGCGGTGGACTATTCCCGCAAGACTATCGTGCGCTGTACAAAGTCTGGCAAGACGATGCATTGACAGCACGAGTCCGCTATCAAGTTAGTTTGCAACGCCGCGGCAAGGAACTCGAAGACATCAAGGAATGGTCGGACTATCAGTACATGGGGCACGGCGATGACATGCTGCGCTTTAACGGTTTTGGCGAGGTCGTTATCTGGGGAATGCACGATGGCGGCGCAATAGGCATTCGCTTCGACGGCTCCGACGACGCTAAACAAGACTTATACGAAGCCGCAAAATTTCTGGCAGAGCGAGAAATTACGCTCCGTATTCACGCGCACCACGACCACAGTGCCGGTCAAATACTCGATATTTTCGAACAGGTAAATGCAACGTTCCCGCTTGGTGATCTTCGCTGGGTGATTGATCATGGGGAAGACTTCACCGAGTCGACGCTGCAGCGGATGCAAAAACTTGGGATGGGGTGGGGTGTACAGGACCGACTTTATTTCGCGGGTGATGACTATCTGAGAATTATGGGCCCGGAAATAGCCGGCCGCGCACCAGCACTCAGAACAGGCTTGAAGAGCGGTGTCGTCATCGCGGCTGGGACGGACTCGCACCGGGTCGCGCCGTATAACCCGTTTATTGCGCTGGAGTGGCTGGTCACGGGCAAATCGATAACAGGCGCTGCTATTCGCGGCGCCGCCGAGTCCGTTAGCCGCGAAGAAGCTCTACGCATGTATACCCTGGGAAGCGCATGGGTGTCCTTTGATGAGGACGAGCTCGGCAGCCTGGAGCCCGGCAAACTAGCGGATCTGGTGGTGCTGTCGGAGGACTATATGACGGTCACCGAGGATGACATTAGCGAGATCGTCTCCCTGATGACGATTGTCGGCGGGAAGATCGTTTATTCTGCCGCTCCGTATCAATAAAGAATAGAATCCTGATGCTGGCGTCGTTTTTGGCTTTAAGGCATACTCGCGGCCAGATTTTCCAGGCACGTCAGGCTGGGCAAAATATGTGCGCCCGTAGCTCAACCGGATAGAGCATCGGCCTTCTAAGCCGAGGGTTGCAGGTTCAAGTCCTGCCGGGCGCGCCAACAAATTGGTACTGTAGGAGCGGCTTTAGCCGCGATACAATCAGGAAACAATGGTGGGCGTAGCTCAGTTGGTAGAGCCCCGGCTTGTGATGCCGGTCGTCGTGGG
>CAYWYT010000173.1:0-6003 GCA_964462665.1 uncultured Woeseiaceae bacterium
TATCGTGTCTGCCCAGATACGATCGATGGAGTAGGGCTCTGTGAGCGAAACCGCCAGTTCAACCAGTTCAACCGACAGTCGCGAGACACTCGGCTTTCAAACCGAAGTTCGTCAGCTTCTCAAGCTGATGATTCATTCCTTGTACAGCAACAAGGAGATATTCCTGCGCGAGCTGATTTCGAACGCTTCTGACGCGGCAGATAAGCTCCGCTTTGAAGCGTTGGCGAGTCCGGATTTGCTTGCAGAGGACTCCGAACTCGGCATCCGTATCAGCTATGACACAGACGCGGGCACTCTGTCGGTCAGCGATAACGGCATCGGTATGTCGCGCGCTGAGCTGGTCGATAATCTCGGCACTATCGCGCGCTCCGGCACGGCAGACTTTCTTGGTCAAATGACCGGCGATCAGCAAAAAGACGCGCAACTTATCGGCCAGTTCGGCGTCGGCTTTTACTCTGCATTTATCGTGGCAGACAAGGTCACGGTAGAAACCCGCCGCGCAGGACTGGAGGCGTCGGCTGGCGTTCGTTGGCAATCAGATGGTGAGGGCGAATTCACGGTCGAGCCAATTGACCGGGAGCAACGTGGCACGACCGTCACATTGCATCTAAAGGGTGACGAGAAGGAATTCAGCGAGCCACTGCGCATCGAGAACCTGATTCGTCGTTACTCAGACCACATTGGGTTCCCGGTATCGATGACCAATATTGGCAGTGACGATGAGCCTCGGGTCATCAATGCGGCGACCGCCCTGTGGACCCGCTCGCGCTCGGAACTGAGCGACGACGAATACAAAGAGTTCTATAAGTACCTCTCACACGACTTCGCTGACCCCCTGAGCTGGAGCCACAATCGCGTAGAGGGCAAACGCGAGTACACGAGCCTCTTGTACGTACCTTCGTCAGCACCCTACGATCTTTGGAATCGTGATGCGCCACGTGGCTTGAAACTGTATGTGCAGCGCGTGTTTATCATGGACGATGCGGAGCAATTTCTGCCGCTGTACCTACGCTTCATAAAGGGCGTTGTTGATTCGTCCGACCTGCCGCTAAATGTGTCACGTGAGTTGCTGCAGCAGAATCCGGAACTAACGGCAATGCGCACAGCGCTGACGCGCCGTGTTCTCGATATGTTGTCGAAAATGGCAAATGCCGATAGTGACGACTTCAAGATCGTTTGGGCCGAATTCGGACAAGTCCTGAAAGAGGGCGCGATCGAAGACCATGCGAACAAGGACAAGCTCGCGAAGCTGCTACGTTTCTCTACGACACGTAGTGATGATGAAACTCAGGATCAGTCGCTGGACGACTACATTGGGCGGGCCGCAGAGGGTCAGGACAAGATCTACTACATTCAGGCCGAAACTCGCGCGACGGCATTGGCGAGCCCACATCTGGAGCGCTTCGCCAAGCAGGACCTGGAGGTATTGTTGCTGACGGACCGGATTGATCCGTGGTTGGTCGACAGTCTCACGGAATATGAAGGCAAAACCCTGGTTGATGTCGCTGGTGCGGATGTCGAAATGCCCGGCGGTGACGGCAAGATCACCAAGGAAGTTGATAATGAAGAGCACAAAGCGTTCTTGAAGAAGATCAAGAAAGCGCTGACCGAGCGCATCGCGGACGTTAGCATCAGTCAACGCCTGATCGATTCGCCCGCCTGCGTGGTTGCCGCAGCCGATGACATGAGCCCGCAGATTCGGCGCATGCTGGAGGCCAGTGGTCAGGAGCTGCCGGAAACCAAGCCGGTGCTGGAAATCAATGCGGAGCACCCGTTATTGCTGCGTCTGGTTGCAGAAGCGGACAGCAAACGTTTTGCTGCGTTGTCTGAAATAGTACTGGATCATGCGCTGCTCGCCGACGGATCACAGCTCGAAAATCCGGCCGATTACGTGCATCGCATGAATAAACTCTTGCTCGAGCTTGATTCGAGCGCTGGCACAAGCTAAAACCCATGCCATGAATAATGACAACGCACCAGATACTGATCTCCGCGGCCGATTGAGCGACGAAGAATTCGAAGTGACCCAGAACAAGGGCACTGAGCGTCCGTTTACGGGCAAGTATGTCGACAACAAAGACGACGGCACTTATCGCTGTGTGTGCTGCGATGCCGAACTCTTCGCCTCGACACACAAGTACGATTCGGGATCCGGTTGGCCAAGTTTTTGGTTGCCATTGGCCGGTGAGGCCGTGCGTATCATTTCCGACAAGACCCATGGGATGATTCGCGAGGAAGTTGTTTGCAGCCAATGTGATGCTCATTTGGGGCATGTATTTGAAGATGGACCGCAACCGACCGGATTGCGCTATTGCATCAATTCAGCATCGCTCGATTTTAAAGGCTCGGACTAGCTTCCAGCCATCGCTAATAAATCCAGAAAAAGGGAAAATTTATGAAGTTTCGCAATATCTATGCCGCTACTGCGGTATTTGCGCTGGTCGCATTCGCCACTGGCTGCAGCAAGCAGGAAACGCCGGCTGTTGAAGCTGATCCAGTAAGTACCGAAGCACCCGAAGCACCCGAAGTAACTGAGGAAACAGCAGTGACCGATACACAAGATAGTGAAGTATTTGAAATTGCGACAGGGTTGTCCGGGCGAATCCTGCGCTCTGGCGATGGCGTGGCTGCGGCAGTTGGAGATACCGTCGTCGTCCACTACACCGGCTGGTTGTATGACGAAAGCGCCGCAAACAATCGTGGCGCGAAGTTCGATAGCTCAGTTGATCGTGGCGAGCACTTTCAGTTTCCGCTCGGCGCGGGTCGCGTCATCAAGGGCTGGGATCAGGGTGTCGAAGGTATGGCAATCGGCGAAGTTCGTGAGCTGATTATTGCGCCAGAAATGGGTTACGGCGAGCGCGGCGCGGGAAATGTTATTCCGCCTGGCGCGACCTTGGTCTTTGAAGTCGAACTATTCGGCGTCTAAAGCTGGCGTAATTCGATTTCGATTCGCCGGTTGCGCTCACGGCCTTGAACGGTGTCGTTCTCGGCCAGTGGGTGCTGCGATCCGAGCCCATCAATAATTAATCGCTCCGCAGCAACGCCGCTCGCTATCAGGTGATCGGCGACGGCTTGTGCGCGCGCGCGACTGACCAGCACATTCCACGATTCTTCGCCGGTAGCGTCGGCGTGGCCAGTGATCGCTATTTTCGGGTCGCGACAGTCATAGGCGAATTCGCTTAGTCGATCCAGAAGAGAGTATGAAGACTGGCGAATGGTTGTGCTCGACTGGCGAAACTGAATTGGCTGCGTTGCGATGCTCGCGAAATTGCGGCTGCACATCGCCGCCATCGAAAATTCCGGATTGCTGATCAGCACGTCGGTCTTAACGACCGTACCCTCGAGCAAGACCTCATTCAGGGACTCGAGTCGTCGCTGAAATTTGTCCCCGTTACTGCTTACACCGCGAATCGCTATGCCGCTTGTATCAATAGATGCTTCGGCTGAGCTGGTTGCGGCGACCAAATGTATCAATCGTGCGCTCACGTCAGCCCACTCCTGATCGACGTTCAAACCAGGCCGAAAATCGGTCTGCGCTTGTGCGCCTTCGAATTGATCAGCGACGAGTTGCAGCAGCGTCGCTTCGTGTTCCGCGGAACTTGTCGTTGTTGTCAGGCTTAGTTGCTGCCGTGCGAATCGCAACTGTAGATCGGGTTCGTTAAGGACGGTCGCCGAAAGCTCACTGACGTTCTCGTTGTGCGTGCCATCGTCAATTTCGAGCGCCATCAGGGCGCCGCCGAGCAACAGGAAAGTAGTTAACAAGACGCGCAGTGTGCGCGGATGCTCCAAGAGCATGCGACTACGCCGAGCCGCTCATATTCCGGTCCAGATGATCTCTTGCCTGGCCGATCCAGTCCTCACGGTAGATGCGACTGCGAAATCCTTTGAGGCGCTGCGCGACACGGTCGATATCGTACTCGCTCATATCGGCAATCTGCTGGAAGCGAACGATGCCCATTTCATTCAGAGTCTTCTCGATGGCAGGACCAACCCCTTTGATCTTCTTGAGATTATCGCGTCGGTTGCCCTCGTCGACACCTTCCATCTCTTCGACGAATTCTACTTCCTCGAGTTCGGCGACTTCCTCTACTTCGGCGATGTATTCGAAGTCTTCGGCCGGGTCTGCTTTTTCGTCGTCCGGATCGTTGGACGCATCCAGAGTCTCGCCCAGAGCTTCGCGGTCCACGGGTTCAACACGGGTCTGATCGGAGCCCACCATCGCTTCGAGTGCCTCAATCTGATCTGTTGCTGCAGCGAGGTCCTGCTCTAGTTGCGCAGCCTCCGCGTTACGCGTCCTGAATCGTTCCACCAATGGTGGAACCCGTTCCTGCCAGCCTTCGAGTTCCCTGGTGAGCGTGACAATTTGCTGGTCGCGAATCTGCAGCGCGGTAATTGACGTGTCTTCTTCAGCGCCCCGGTTTTGCATCTCGCTTTGTAATTGATCGCGTTCCTCAACTGTCGATTCGAGATTACTGCGAATGTCTTTTATCTGTCTCTGCAATTCGTCGCGGCGTTCAAATGCTTCTTTCAATGCATCAGACAATTCGCTGGCGCGCATCTTCGAATCTTTGTTGGAGGCCTGGTACTGGCTGTTTTGCTCCATCAGGCTTTTGTTTTGGTCGAGCAAACGTTCGTGTTCGTGTCGTTGCGCTTCGAGCTGTTCTTGCCAGCCCAGGTTGATTGCAGTTTTTTCGCTGCTACCTTTATTGCCGCGGAATATCCAACCGACGACGACGCCGACGATCAATGCTGCAGCAAGGAGTGCAATATGTGTGACAGTAATTTCAGGCATGAATCAGTTTCCTAAGAAGCCAGTCGTACGCGGTCGATCTCTTGAAGAACTTCTCGTATCTGGGTGATAGCCCAATCAATCTCTGTCTTGCTGATAATCAGCGGCGGCGCCAGGCGGACAACGGTCGAGTGGGTTTCCTTACTCAGTAAACCGCGTGCCATTAGTGCTTCACAAATCTCGCGAGCAGTCGCCATCGACGGATCTATCTCGATGCCGATGAATAAGCCACGGCCGCGCAAGTCCTGGATTAAAGGACTATTTATCGCGGCAAGTTCGTCCAGTAAGTAAGCGCCCATCTCGGCGCTATGCTCGGCTAGTTTGTCCTCGACCAGAATATTGAGCGCCTCCAGCCCGACAGCAGACGCCAGCGGATTGCCGCCAAAGGTACTGCCGTGATCGCCAGGCGTGAATACTTCCATGACGTCACGACGGGCCAGGAACATTGATACCGGCAATATGCCGCCACCCAGCGCTTTACCCAGAATCAGTCCGTCGGGATGTACATCCTCGTGTTCGCAGGCCAGTAATTTTCCGGTGCGCCCGAGTCCGGTTTGGATTTCATCGGCGATGAGCAGCACGTTATTCTCGCGACATACTTGTTCAGCTGCCTTCAGATAACCTTTGGGCGGCACGATGATGCCACCCTCACCCTGAATAGGCTCAATCAAAAATGCGGCAGTATTTTCAGTAATTGCATCTCGCAATGCGTCAATGTTGCCGTACTCAACTAACCGAAATCCGGGAGGAAATGGGCCGAAGCCGTCCTGATATTGCGGCTCGTCCGACATTGCAACGATCGCGATTGTGCGACCGTGAAAGTTGCCGGTGCAGCTAATAATTTCTGCCTTATCTTTAGCGACGCCTTTGACCGTGTAGGCCCATTTGCGTGCTGCCTTGATCGCCGTTTCAACTGCCTCAGAGCCGGTGTTCATCGGCAATGCCATGTCCTGCCCGGTCAGAGTGCAGATGCGCTCCAGAAACGGACCAAGTTTGTCGGAGTAAAAGGCTCGGGAGACGATGTTCAGTTGTGCGACTTGTTCCTGCACCAGGCGAACGAGGCGCTCATGGGCGTGCCCATGGCTCACAGCTGAATAGGCACTCATCATATCGAGGTACTTATTGCCGGCATCGTCCCAGACGTGGACGCCTTCTGCGCGGGTCAGTACGACTGGTAAGGGCTTGTAGTTTTGGGCACAGTACTGTGCCTCGAG
>CAYWYT010000174.1:0-5932 GCA_964462665.1 uncultured Woeseiaceae bacterium
AGATAGCAGAACAAATTTCGCCTGTCCATGCGCTTGAGCACAGAATCATCAATTGTACCCTTGGCACCGCCTTTGCCGACGTTGCTTGCCCTGAAAATGGCGCTTTGTACTTGCCGGGCCAGCCATTCCAAAACGAAGCTGGTATCCAGCTTGGTCCAGCGTGCTGCCACCTCGAGCGCCGAATCTCTACCGCTCGCGACCGCCGCAAAATCCCGGCTCATCGCAGCGTGCGTATCCAGTTGTTCGATAGCGGCTATTGCCGCCAGCGGGGCATTGCCGGCTAAATTGAGGGCTTCAGCCCAATTAGCGCCAGGTTGCACTCGATCCAGCCATTCCAGCGCGTCCTGTTCTGCGGGCACCGCGAAATCGATTCTTTGGCAGCGGCTGAATATGGTGGCCGGTAGCCGCCCCTTGCGATCGGCAATCAGAATCAACAGTGCGTCGCCATTCGGCTCTTCCAGCGTCTTCAGGAGGCTGTTGGCCGCGTTATTCGTCATTGCTTCGGCAGGCTCTATCACAGCAACCTTGCCGCCGCCTTTGTAGCTGGTCAGGCACATTTCGGCAACCAACTCACGAATCTGATCGATGCCGATCGCTTGTTTGTCCTCCAGCGGCGTAATCCAGCGCATATCCGCATGCGCTATTGTCTGCGCCGGGTACTGCGGCAGCGCAGGAGGGTCGCCAATCTCAAGATGTCGCGCCGCCATCCAGGCGGCAGCGGAGCGTTTGCCGACACCGCTTGGACCCGCCAGCAGCACAGCGTGCGGCAAGCGTCCCTGTTCGACGCGATCAAGCCAATTCTTTGCGAAATCGCTATGCCAGCTAATTGCTTTACTATCAATCATTTGTGTTGGTTTATTAATCCAATACCTTATTGAGAATGTCGTTTATTACAGCATCAATTGTGGCCCGCACGGCCTCCTTGTCGCGATTCGCGTCAACGACCGCAAAGCGCTCCGGCTCTGCGGCAGCGAGGCTCAAAAAGCATTCGCGGGCACGGACGAAGAAATCGACTCTTTGCGATTCAATACGGTCAGGCTCGCTACGCTGACCTGCACGCTGCATTCCGATTTCAACGGGTGCATCCAGCAGAACCGTAAGATCAGGCTGCAAATCGCCATGGACCCAGTCTGCAATGCGATTAATGTCCCTCAGAGGAAATCCCCGCCCTGCTCCCTGGTAGGCCCGACTGGTGTCGGTGAAGCGATCACAAATTACCCATATTCCCTCTTCCAGCGCGGGTTTGATGACGTTATTTACGTGTAGTGCGCGTGCCGCAAACATGAGCAACAATTCCACAATGTCCGGCATTGGTTCGTCGCCATGCTCCAACAAAAGGCCGCGAATCTCTTCGGCCATCGGCGTGCCGCCCGGTTCTCGCGAGGTCAAAACCTGCAGGCCGCGCGCCTCTATGAGCGCGCGCATAAAGCCGATGTTGGTCGACTTTCCGACACCTTCGATGCCTTCAACCGTTATGAATATTCCCCGCTTCATTGCATTAATCCTGCTGCCTATTTGCTATGGCTACGATTGCTGCGCAATTGCCGCAAGTAGGCAGCGACTGCGTCGTCGTGTTCTTCCTTGGTTGCGGAAAACTTATGGCTACCGTCGCCGATACCTGTTGCTACGAAGTACAGCTCTGCACCGTCAGCGGGATGCACCGCCGCATGAATTGCAGCTCGGCCAGACATCGCAATCGGTGTCGGCGGCAAGCCACGCTGCGTGTACGTATTGTAGGGCGTAGCAGTCTGCAAATCCTTACGCGTGAGATTGCCATTAAAATCGCGACCAATACCGTAGATGACCGTTGGATCGGTTTGCAGGCGCATGCGTTTTTCAAGCCGCCGTGTGAAAACGCCGGCAATGCGTTGTCGTTCATCAGCGCGCGCCGTCTCCTTCTCAATAATAGACGCCAGAATTAGCGCCTCGTACGGTGAATCGACGACAGACGACTCGCTCTTCCCAGCCCATTCTTCTGCCAGGGTTTTTTGCAGTAACTCGTGTGCCTGGCGCAACACAATGCGATCACTGGTGTTATTCGGAAAATGATACGTTTCCGGAAGGAACAGTCCTTCGGGATGAGTCGATTCAGCGCCCAGCTCTTCGAGTAACGCCGGCCAGTCCTCATCGGTCATAGATGCATCCATATTGGGATGACTCTGCAGTGCTCTGAGGAGGTCCCAGCGATTCCATCCCTCGATAATAGTGAAGGAATACAGTTGCACTGCGCCGCTGGTGAATTGCCCGAGAATTTCACGGGGTGAGGCGCCGTCTGCAATGAAATAGTCGCCCGCGTGAATGCTTCCTGCCTGCTCCGTCCAGCGAGCGTAAACGCTCAGCATATCTGCACTACTAATGATGCCGTCTTGCTGCAGAGTGGCAGCTATGCTGCCGAAGGACGCGCCGGGCTCAATCGTAAAACTCACACCGCCATCATCCAGAGCGATTGGTGTATCCAGGAAATTATTGATGCGTGTTGTTGCAATAGAGACCGCAACGACCACGATGACCAATATCACGGCGGCTGCCGCTAGAATTCGTCTCACTGTAAACATTCAGGAACACCGTTGTCGGCTGCGATAGTCTGGGCGCGTCGAGTAATCGGGCCGACGGTCCAGTGTGTTGCAGCACAGGTTTGCACTGGCAGTACTCCAAACTGACTGTTAGTCAAAAACACCTCGTCGGCAGAGGCTAACTCGTCGGCCACAACGTCGCGCACCTCGCATTCAATGCCCTCCTCTTCTTGCAGAAGTTTGATGAGATGGCGTCGCATGATTCCTGATACGCCGCATCGCGTAATCGCAGGCGTGATCAAGACAGATTCTTTGACAATAAACACGTTGCTCATAGTACCGCAGATAAGACGTCCGTCCGTGTCGAGCGTGAGTCCTTCGAAGATGTTGTCGTCATTCCATTCGGCTCTCGCTATTACCTGCTCTAATCTGTTCAAAGTCTTGATGCCAGCCAGCAACGGCTGTACGCCAAGCCGCGTTGTGCACAGGCGGGCCGCTACTCCATCCTGGTAATTACGTGCCGGCAACAATCGTGCAGTATGCAAGGAGATTCGGATGATCGGATCTGCGTCCGGATCTCGTTTATAGCCACGCGCCGCAGTCCCGGCGGAGAGCGTCAGTTTCGCGGTGGCAAAATCGGTCGCTATATTTGCATTGCCAATTGCGGATTTCAGCTTTGCCAGCAATTCATTGTCTGCCGGGCAAGACAGACCAAGACGCGCGCATCCCGTGCGTAAGCGCTCACTGTGCAAAGGCCACAACCGCGGTTCGTTATCGCGAATGGCGATCGTTTCAAACAGGCCGTCGCCATAAGCAGCTGCACGGTCACTCATTGCGAAAGTGCTCGAATAAGACCTTTAGCTTTAGCGCGTGTTTCATCCAGTTCTGCGTCGGGCTGCGAATCGGCAACTATCCCCGAACCGGCTCTAAAAGTGACGGTATTTTCGCGCACAACAATCGTTCTGATCAAAATATTGAGATCCAGACTGCCGTCGCGATTCAGATAGCCAAATGAACCCGTGTAAGCGCCGCGCGCCCCGGTTTCGAGCTCGCTAATGATTTCCATACATCGAACCTTCGGACATCCAGTGATGGTGCCGCCTGGAAAGACTGCACCGATCGCTGCACCGGGTGTTACGTCGTCGCGAACTTTTCCCCGCACGTTGGAAACAATGTGATGTACATGCGCGTAACTTTCAATAATCATCATCTCATCTACTTGCACGCTGCCAGCCTCGCAAATGCGTCCGAGGTCGTTGCGCTCCAGATCGATGAGCATGACGTGCTCCGCTCGTTCCTTCGGATCGCTAATCAGCTCGTCAAGGAGACGTTGGTCCGTTGCCGCGTCATCTGAGCGTGGCCGGGTACCCGCAATGGGTCGCGTCGAGGCCACACCGTCTCTAATGCTTAAAAGTCGCTCTGGTGAGGACGATACGACCGACACCCCTTGCCAGTATACGAGTCCCGCAAACGGGCCCGGATTGGCACGGCATAGTGACTGGTAAAGTCGGTTCGCATCTACGTCATCGCAGCTTGCGAGCCAGCCACGAGACAGATTTGACTGATAAATATCGCCGGCAGAAATATAGGACTTGGCCTTCCTGACGGCGTCGAGAAATTCCTGCGGTTCTTCTTCTGTGACGACAAGTTGTGATTCGGTGGAGATTATTTCGCTCAATCGGGCGGCGGCCGAGATATCTTCGTGCACTCCTCGTACGCCGAATTTGGAGCCTGCTTCCGCAATGAAATGGCATTGCCCGGATTTGTGATCACGCACCAGAGCCGCATCACAGCGAACGGCAAAGGCAGTCGGCATTATCGGATCCACCTCCAGGTTCAGGTTTGGTTCGATTTCCGCGGCCAGTTCGTAGCCCAGATATAAGAACCAGCCGCCCGAAAACGGCCATTCGCTGTCGCATTGCTCGATGCGCTCGCTGCGCCACCAGTCATCCAGGGCGTCCAGGAAACCAGACTGTTGGTCCGCACCGTGACCCGTCAGATGGCCAGACGATTCGAGCACCAATGCGTCGCCCTGAGAAATCATAAGTACGTCGAAGCCACCGAGTGATGTCTCTGCGGCGGTGCTTTGTAGTAAAAACGGATAGCGCTCAGGAGCGAGCCGATGCAATGCGTGTAAGTCAGCACCTGCCGGCAGCAGGGTCGAATTCATTCAAATGCTCGGAAGATCACAGTTCCGTTTGTGCCGCCGAAACCAAATGAATTGGATATGGCTGTTTTAATTCTCGCATCGCGCGCTTCATTAGGTACGTAATTAAGATCGCAGGCAGGATCCTGGTTATCAAGATTGATTGTCGGCGGCGCAATCTGACTGTTGATCGCCTGAATACAGAAAATACCTTCAGCGACGCCAGCTGCGCCTAACAGATGCCCGGTCGTCGACTTTGTAGAGCTGACCAGTAAGTCATCGGCTGCGGCACCAAATGCACGGCGTATGCCAACAGACTCACCGATATCGCCCGCCGGCGTCGATGTGCCATGTGCATTCAGGTAGTCAATATCAGACGGGTCAATCCCCGCATCCTTGATTGCAGCAAGCATCGAGCGCCGCGCGCCGTCACCGTCGGCAGGCGGCAAGGTAATGTGGTGCGCATCGCCACTCATGCCGAAGCCAATGAGTTCAGCGTAAATCTTCGCCCCTCTGGCTTTGGCGTGTTCCAGTTCTTCAAGGACTACACAACCGGCACCGTTACTCAGTACAAAACCATCCCGGTCAATGTCGAAGGGTCGGCTCGCGGCTTTTGGGTCGTCGTTACGCGTGGACATCGCACGCGCCGAACAGAATCCAGCCATTGCCAGCGGCGTCGTTGCATATTCGGAACCACCCGCCAGCATGACCTCTGCATCTCCATGCTCGATCATGCGACCTGCTAAACCAATGCAATGCGCCGAGGTCGCACATGCGGTGACAATACAAACGTTTGGACCAGTAATGTGCTGCAGGATGCTGACGTAGCCAGACGTGATATTGATAATACTGCCGGGTATGAAAAACGGAGACACCCTGCGCGGGCCGCCTTGCAGCATTTTCTTGTGCGTGTCTTCAATCGTCTTTATGCCACCCATACCGGCGCCCATTGCTATGCCGATCGTGTGACCATTCTCCGCGGTGATTTCGAGACCGGAGTCAGTGATCGCATTCACCGACGCGGCAACGCCGTAGTGGACGAATGGATCCATCTTGCGAGATTCTTTGGCAGACATGTAGTCGCCAACGTCGAAGTTGTCGACCGTGCCGCCTATGCGCGTGGGAAGTTCACTGGTATCGAAGTCGTCAATAAGACGAATTCCAGATACGCCATTGCAGACATTGTCCCAGGCCTCATCTAAATGATTGCCAACCGGTGAGACTATGCCCATTCCGGTAATAACGACGCGTCGTTCTTTCAATGTGTATCCGT
>CAYWYT010000175.1:0-5896 GCA_964462665.1 uncultured Woeseiaceae bacterium
TCGCACGTTCAGGATGTAATGAAAAACGCAGGATATGAAGTACCTGAGGTTCAGAGTTTCGGCGAGGGCATCGCATTGTTTCTCAAAGACCCTGACGGAATGCGCATCGAAGTAGGCGTTCTTGAATAGCGGAGTTCGAAGCGGTGGAGCTTGAGTGGCCGCTCCCCCCCCAAACCGGCCCCTGGGCTGCTAGACTACTGAGCGACTGCTACTGACCCAAAGCAGCCGTCGAAAATTCAAAGTTTCCAACACGACTAGAGCACGTAACATGGCTGACTCAATCAAGGATGAAATGCTTGGAGTATTGACTTGGGATGCACAGCTTGATTGGTGGGAAGGGAAGCTCAAGCTAGAGTCTGCAACTCCATTCGTTCTCTATCTGCTTACGCGGAGCGAATTCACCCCAGAACGTAGAATCACCGACGAGTGTCGAACAGCAATAGATCGGATTGTCGAAAGCGAGGCGGAGTACCGTCTATATGCCGCAAAGCAGCTATGTGATATCCATAACTCTGAATGGAATGACGGACCGCCGATTTCCGAGGACGAGTTCGCCCAACGTCTGACTCCCGATAGTATTGAAGTCCACGAATCGGGCTACGCCGAAATTCACTTCCACGACGGTGGGCTGTTCTGGGAGCACGGTGTCGGAGTTCGTCTTCGTCAAACGGGTGAATTTCAGGAGGCCGTTGTAGAAGGATGACAGTCTGCTTCTGGCCGAAAGCAGACTGTCAGAATCTACTAGAATGGACGATTGAGCGGCCGGTTTCGGGAAAAGCAGCCGTTCAAACTGAGTAACAAGTATTGGTCAGCAATGACCAATTGGGAAAGAACCAATGCCAATCGCAAAAAAAGATCAGATCCGAGCGTTGTTAAAGAGTATCGAGAGCGGCGATCCCGGACCGATCGATGTCGTCAATGAAGCGCAGTACATTCAGCACAATCCTCAGACCCACGAAGGGAGCGAGGGTTTAGCGTCATTGTTCCAGCGGCTGTCGAAGACATCACCAAGGGTGAACATAGTGCGGGCCTTCGAAGACGGAGATTTCGTCTTCGCGCATACAGAATACGATTTCGCGAGCAGAAATATTGGATTCGAAGTCTTCAGGTTCGAAGACGGCCAGGCGGTAGAGCATTGGGATAATATCCAACCAAGACGTGGGCCAAATCAGTCCGGGCATACTATGGTGGATGGACCGACTGAAGCGGTTGACCTCGAACTGACAGAGAGTAACCGCGCCTTCGTTCGGTCTTTCGTTGACACCGTTCTTATCGACGGGCAACTCGACCAGCTGACGGATTTTGTTGACGAGAACATCTTCACCGAACACAACCCGGGACTGGGGGATGACGTGTCCCTTCTTCGATCCGCGTTGGAAGTCGCGGACGAGAGCAGCACTCGGATCGACTATCGACGCGTCCATCGTGTTCTCGCCGAGGGAAGCTTCGTGCTCTGCGTCAGCGAGGGCAACTATCGCGGCGACCGTACTGCCCTTTATGATCTATTTCGCCTCGCAAATGGCAAGCTAGTGGAACACTGGGATACAACTGAGAAAATCGCGCCACGCAGCGAGTGGAAAAACGATAACGGTAAGTTTTGATTACCGCATAGTCACCAGTTCTTCTGAGCTGGTTGGGTGAATAGCCACTGTGTCGTCAAAGTCCGCCTTCGTTGCACCCATGCGAATCGCCACAGCAAAGCCCTGCATCATTTCGTCTGCGCCGTCGCCGATCACGTGACATCCAACGACTCTCTCTTCGTCGCCAACTGTAATCAGCTTCATCGCTGAACGTTTTTTGTTTTCACCCAGTGCGTAATACATGTTGGTGAAAGCAGTTGAATAAATCTTCACAGCATCGCCGTACTCTGCACGCGCCTCAGCCTCAGTGAGGCCAACAGTGCCGATGGGCGGATGACTGAAGACCACGGTCGGAATGACTTTGTAGTCCAGATGGCGACCTTGCATGCCGCCGTAAAGCCGGTCCGCCAGTCGGCGTCCGGCAGCGATCGCAACCGGTGTCAGTGCGGGCCTGCCGGTAACATCGCCAAGAGCAAAAATGTGCTCAACGTTGGTTTGCTGGTAATCACTAACCGGAACCATGCCCCATTTGTCCGTTTCGACGCCGGATTTTTCCAGGTCCAGGCCAGTCGTATTCGGTTCGCGGCCGATCGCCCACAACACACAATCCACCGGACCGAAAACCCGGCCGTCTTCGGCATGCAACAAAATGCCGTCGTCTGTTTTCTGCAGCGAGGCCGGTATGACTCTTGTCTCCACACGAATGCCGTCTTCGCGCATTGACTGCATTAGTTCGGCGCCCAGCATCGCATCAAAGCCGCGCACAATACCGTCCTTGCGCACGACAACCCCGACGTCGCTGCCAAGACCGTTGAAAACGCCCGCCAACTCAACAGCGATGTAGCCGCTGCCCGCAACCAGTACGATTTGTGGCCGCTCTTCGAGTTCGAAGAATCCGTCCGAGGTAATTCCAAGCTCGGCACCCGGGATATCCGGCACGCTCGGTCGTCCGCCAGTGGCGATGACGATCCTTTCGGCCGTGTACTCGGTATCACCGACAGCAACCGTATGTGCATCAATAAAGCGCGCGCTGCCTGCTAAGTAGTCCACCTTGCTCTTGTCCAGGAGGTTTTCGTAGATGTTGTTCAGTCGACCGACATAGGCATCGCGACGGGTTTTGACCGCATTCCAATCGTGACCTTCAACCGCAATGTTAAATCCATAGTCCGCAGCATGCGCAAAATGGTGCGCGTGACTGGCCGTGTACCACATGACCTTTTTCGGCACGCAACCGACGTTGACGCAGGTACCGCCTAACGGTCCGTACTCCGCAACCGCTACCTTGGCTCCGTATTCAGCTGCACGACGTGCATGGGCGACGCCGCCGCTACCACCGCCGATAACGAAAAGATCGTATTTCTGGCTCAAAGTTTTCTCCATCTGCTAAAGTCTGCGCGATGACCAATCCCCTTCTGGACACCTCGTCGCTACCGCGATTCACCGAGATTTCACCTGAGCACGTCATACCAGCGCTCAGCGAGCTTATATCAGCACATCGGCAAAAGCTCGACGACCTTCTCGACAGCACACCGCAGCCGAATTTCGACTCGCTGGTGGCGCCGCTCGAGGAAATGGACCACGAACTTTCGAGGGTGTGGTCACCGGTCAGCCATCTGCAGGGAGTACTCGGTTCCAGCGAATGGCGTGATGCCTACAATAAGGCTCTGCCTCTATTGACCGAGTATGCGACCGAATTATCACAGAACTCTCGACTGCAGCAGGCCTATGCCGCAGTTGACGAGACCTTACCTGCTGCACAGGGGTCGGCAAAGAAGAGTGTTGTCGAGCAGGCACTGCGTGATTTTCGCCTTGCCGGGGTTGACCTTCCTGACGCTGAGAAAACTCGCTTCAAGGAAATCATGCAGGAGCTCGCGGCGGCACAGGCAGCGTTCGAGCACCATGTTCAGGATGCTTCGGACGCATGGAGCCTGCATATTGAAGACGAGCGCGATCTCGTCGGTCTGCCACAGCAGTTCCTCGAACGGGCCGCGGCGGACGCCCGCAAACGCGACCGTCAGGGCATGCTGCTGACGCTGGACTACCCGACCTACGACGCGGTCATGCGGCATGCAGATAAGCCTAAACTGCGCGAGCAGATGTACCGCGCCTGGGTAACACGTGGCTCGGATCAGGGCGACAAGCCGGAGTGGGACAACAGCGAACTGATCGAAAGCATCATGGCCCTGCGACACGAGGCAGCGCAGTTGGTTGGTTTCGATAGTTTTGCCGATTATTCGCTGGCCACCAAAATGGCGAATTCCACCGATGAGGTCATCGACTTTTTGCGTGAGCTCGCAGCACGGTCGCGACCATCTGCTGAAAAGGAACTGTCGCAGCTCAGCGAGTTTGCACAGCAGACCCTCGCGCCATGGGACACAAGTTACTGGCTCGAAAAATACAAACAAAAGAAGTACTCGATTTCGAATGAAGAGTTACGCAGCTATTTTCCCGCGCAAACTGCGGTCGATGGCTTGTTCGCATTAGCAGAGCGTCTGTACGGAATTCGGCTCGAGGCACAGGAAGACATCGCGGCCTGGCACGAAGACGTGCGTTACTACAGCGTTCAGGATGAAAACGGCGCACTCATAGGTGGCTTCTATACAGACCTGCATGCCCGTAAAGGCAAGCGCACGGGCGCCTGGGTTGACGAGTGTGTAAGTCGCAAGAACCTCGACGGTTACACCACGCTTCCGGTTGGCTATCTGGTCTGCAATTTCCCACCGTTCGATGAGCTTGGCCGCTCCTTGCTAACGCATGACGACGTGGTAACCCTGTTCCACGAATTCGGCCATATGTTGCATCACCTGCTGACTCGCATCGATTACCCAAGCATCTCTGGCATCAATGGCGTTGCCTGGGATGCGGTCGAATTGCCGAGTCAGTTCATGGAGAATTTTGCGTGGAATTTCGAAGTGCTCGAAAAGTGTTCCGGACACATCGAGACCGGCGCACCCCTGGAAAAACAGTTATTCGACAAACTTGAAAAAAGCCGCAACGCCGGTGCCGCGCTCGCCATGATGCGGCAACTGGAGTTCGCCCTGTTCGACTTTAGGTTGCACGCGGAATATGACCCACAAAAGGGTTCGCGTGTGCTGCAGATCAATAAGGAAGTACGCGACGAAGTTGCACTTCTGGAACACCCTGACTTCAATCGCATGTCGCATAGTTTTTCGCACATTTTTGCCGGTGGCTATGCCGCGGGTTATTACAGTTATAAATGGGCCGAGGTTCTGGCCGCCGACGCATTCGGTGCCTTTGAAGAAGCCGGCATTTTTGATCAGGAAACGGCCCATCGTTTTCGTGCGGAGATTCTCGAAGTGGGCGGTAGTCGCGACATCATGGAAGCGTACATTGCGTTCCGCGGACGCAGGCCTGGGATCGACGCGTTGCTCGCGCAAAGCGGAATCGAAGACACTTGAAGATCGCCACCTGGAATGTGAACTCGATGAAGGTGCGTCTGCCGCACGTACTTGAGTGGCTGGCCGCCAATGAGCCGGATGTGTTGGTATTGCAGGAAATTAAGCAGCAAACCGAGGCCTTTCCCAGTGAGGAACTTGCTGCGGCCGGGTATCAGTCCATCGCCAGTGGGCAGAAGACCTACAATGGCGTTGCCGTAATCAGTCGTAGTGCGGCCACTGACGCCGTGCTTGAGTTACCGAACTTCGACGATCCACAGCGACGTGTATTGGCCGCCACCGTTGACGGTGTTCGCGTCGTCGACTTGTACATCCCCAACGGCTCCGAAGTAGGCTCCGAGAAATACGCTTACAAGCTTGGATGGCTCAGCGCACTGCATGGCTTCCTCCAGGACGAAATATCCCGTCACGAGAAACTTGTCGTGCTTGGCGATTTCAATATTGCACCGGCCGATGCGGATATTCACGACCCCGTGAAATGGGGCGAGTCTATTCTGGCAAGTCCTCCCGAGCGAGAAGCGTTACAGGGTCTTTTGGATCTCGGACTAACGGATGTCTTTCGCAAGTTCGAACATCCAGAAAAAACGTTTAGTTGGTGGGACTATCGGGCTGCCGGTTTTCGACGCAATGCGGGCTTACGCATTGACCTCATTCTCACGACAGATGCGATGACCGCGGCCTGCACTGCAAGTTACGTCGACAAAGAACCGCGAGCGTGGGAGCGTCCCTCGGACCACACGCCGGTTGTCGCAGAGTTCGGTTTTTGATTTTTCCTGATGTGACATATTGCCGGATTTCATGGCATAGCCCGAATTGTTCACGTGTATCATTTGTGGACATGGCCGCGTGACAAAAATGAAAAGAATAATGAACCACGACCGCCGTAACGACTACGACGTT
>CAYWYT010000176.1:0-5867 GCA_964462665.1 uncultured Woeseiaceae bacterium
TTGCATCAAGAGTTTCGCTTAAGGTACCGATTTGGTTAGGTTTTATCAATATAGCATTTGCAATATCTTCCTTGATACCGCGATCCAGAATGGCGGTGTTTGTGACAAACAAATCATCACCGACTAGCTGTACCGTGCTCCCTATGGCCTCGGTCAGAAGTTTCCAGCCCTCCCAGTCCCCTTCGTCCATACCGTCTTCGATAGTGATTATGGGATAGGCGTCGGCTAGCTCTTCCAGGAACGCGCTAAATCCGGCCGCATCGAATGTCCGGCCTTCCGACTCAAGGTTGTAGACACCGTCTGAGTAAAACTCTGAACTGGCTACGTCCAGGCCGAGCAGAATGTCGTCCCCGGGTTTGAATCCGGCTTTTTCGATGGCAACCATGATGATGTCGAGCGCCGCGCGATTGGACGGCAAGTTCGGCGCAAAGCCGCCTTCGTCGCCGACAGTCGTGTTCATGCCCTGGCTACTCAACACGCTTTTCAATGCATGGAATATTTCCGCGCCATAGCGAAGCCCTTCTTTGAAGCTCGGAGCGCCGACCGGCAGGATCATAAACTCCTGTATATCGACGCTGTTGTCGGCATGCGCACCACCATTGATGATATTCATCATTGGCAGTGGCATGGTCGTGCTGTTTCCAAGATGTCGGAACAAAGAGATTTTTTTCGACTGCGCCTCAGCTTTGGCTACAGCGAGTGAAATAGCCAGCAAAGCGTTTGCACCGAGTCGACCTTTGTTGTCGCTGCCATCGAGATCGATCATGCACTGGTCAACCGCGCGTTGATTTTCGAATTCGGCATTCAACAATGCGTCACGTAACGCACCGTTTACGTTGGCAACGGCTTTTTGTACGCCTTTACCGAGATATCGAGACTTGTCACCATCTCTAAGCTCTACCGCCTCTCGCTTGCCGGTAGATGCGCCGGACGGTACCGCCGCTCTAGCAACACTGCCATCAACAAGCGTTACGTCTGCTTCGACCGTAGGATTTCCTCGCGAGTCGAGAATCTCTCGACCGCGTATATCAGTAATTTTGATCATTGTTACTCCGAATCGGGTACGCCGAGGCCATAATCTGCTTCGAGAAACTCGCTCTGTTTGACGGTAGTGTCGATCGACACCAACATTTCCAGTAATGCCGCCATCTTGTGCAGCGGCCAGGCATTCGGTCCGTCACTCAACGCTTTGGATGGATCAGGATGCGTTTCCATAAAGATTCCTGCGACACCGGCAGCCGTCGCCGCTCTGGCAAGCACGGGGATAAATTCGCGTTGGCCGCCCGAAGACTTACCCTGACCGCCGGGCAATTGCACTGAGTGTGTCGCATCGAAAACGACCGGACATCCTGTACCGCGCATTACCGCAAGGCTGCGCATGTCGGATACGAGGTTGTTGTAGCCGAAGGAAAAGCCACGCTCGCAAACCATGATGTCGTTATTGCCAGTGGATTTGGCCTTGTCGACAACGTTTTGCATTTCCCAGGGCGACAGGAATTGTCCTTTCTTGATGTTGACGGGCACGCCAGCACTGACGGCACGTAAAATAAAATTCGTTTGGCGACACAAGAATGCCGGCGTCTGAAAAACGTCTACTACGTCGGCCACTTCGTCCATAGGCGTATCTTCGTGTACATCGGTCAACACCGGCACACCTACCTGACGCTTCACCTCGCCAAGAATACGAAGCCCCTCTTCCATACCCGGGCCGCGAAAGCCTTCGGCCGAACTACGGTTCGCTTTGTCGAAGGATGACTTGTAAATAAAAGGCACGCCGAGTTTGGCGCAAACCTCTTTGAGAGTGCCGGCCGTATCGATCGCCATGCCTTCGCTCTCAACAACGCAGGTGCCAGCGATCAGAAAGATTTTGTGTTCGTTACTCGCGTCGAATCCACAGAGTTTCATGCTTCCGCTACCTTCGGCAGTGCGCCATCATGATGTTGTCTTGCCGCCGAGACAAAGCCCTTAAACAGCGGGTGTCCATCGCGCGGGTTAGAAGTGAACTCCGGATGAAACTGGCTGGCCAGAAACCAGGGATGATCCGGAATCTCAACCATCTCGACCAAATCATCGACTGAGGTGCCGGAGAAGCGCATTCCCGCCTCTTCAAGCTTCGCACGATAGTTGTTATTGACCTCGTAGCGATGTCGGTGTCGTTCTTCTATGCTGGTCGCGCCGTAGCTGGTGGCCGCGAGAGAACCCTCTGCAAGACTCACCTGCTGCGCTCCGAGTCGCATTGTACCGCCCATCTCCGACTCTTCGTCGCGTTGCTCCAAGCTACCCGCTTCCGTTTCCCATTCAGTGATCAGCGCCACCACTGGGTACGGAGTCGCTTTATCGAACTCAGTGCTCATCGCACCTTCGAGGCCGGCCAGGTTACGCGCCGCTTCGATGACGGCGACCTGCATACCGAGGCAAATGCCGAGATAGGGAACCCCGTTTTCTCGCGCATAGCGCACGGTTTCGATCTTGCCCTCAATACCGCGATCACCGAAACCGCCCGGAACAACAATGCCGTCCATCCCGCTTAAGCAGCCCGTGCCATTCTGTTCAATATCGCGTGACTCGATATAACTGATATTGACCCGGGTGCGCGTGTGAATGCCGCCATGTTGCAACGCTTCTACCAGCGAGATGTAGGCATCCTTCAAACCCATGTATTTGCCGACCAGCGCAATATTTACTTCGCTGCTCGGATTCTGCTTGGCCTCAACAATCTTGCGCCACTCACCGAGGTCTGCCGGCGGCAGGTCGAGGCGCATTTGCTGCACAACAATCTCGTCGAGGCCTTGCTCGTGCATCATCTCCGGAATCTTGTACAGATCATCCGCGTCATAAGCGGAGATGACCGCCTTCTCCTGCACATTGGTAAATAGCGCGATTTTCTTGCGCTGCTCCATCGGCAGAGGCTTTTCAGAGCGGCACACGAGGATGTCGGGTTGAATACCGATCGAACGTAATTCTTTGACCGAGTGCTGGGTCGGCTTGGTTTTGATCTCGTGGGCCGTCGATATGTAGGGCACCAGTGTCAGGTGCACATACATCACTCGGTCGTGCCCGAGTTCCACGCCCATTTGACGAATGGCCTCCAAAAACGGCAGTGACTCGATATCACCTACCGTGCCGCCAATCTCAACCAGGCAAATATCGGCGTCGCCGGCCCCTTTCCTGACGCTCTTCTTAATCTCGTCGGTGATATGCGGGATGACTTGCACAGTCGCGCCCAGGTAATCGCCGCGACGCTCCTTCGCGATCACGGTCTCGTAGATTCGACCTGTGGTGAAGTTGCTGTGTCGACCGCCCCTGGCCGTGCGAACGAAGCGTTCATAGTGGCCAAGGTCGAGGTCGGTCTCAGTACCGTCGTGCGTTACGAATACCTCACCGTGCTGAAACGGACTCATGGTGCCGGGATCGACATTAATGTAGGGATCGAGCTTGATCATACTGATGGTCAAGCCGCGCGCCTCAAGAAGTGCGCCAAGGCAGGCCGAAGTGATCCCTTTGCCGAGCGAGGAAACCACGCCGCCGGTAATAAATACATACGAAGTCATAAGCAATAACCAAAGCGATGACAGGCGGAAACAACAAAGGGCTGGAGCAAAGCACAGTGATATCGAAGTGCTTTTTCCAACCCTTGAAAAGACGCGCCGTCGTTGGACTAAAGACGGTGTAAAACGTTAACAGAACACCCGTATCGACACAATCAAAGACTAGTGAATGGGCGGTCTATCTTCCCAATAAATCGCGACGCCCGGTGTACTCGCCGCGTCCGCCGCCAGCCACAGATCGGCTACGGCGACCAGTTCATCGCCGGCGAATACCAATGGAATCCGATTACGCATCCAGGGGACGATACTTTTCTCTTGAAGTAAGTTCTTAAGAGTCTTCGTATGTGATTGATCTATCAAACGAAGTTTCTCGCCACCCTGCCGATATCGAAGCTCGAGGCCGCGCTCAAGCAACTTGGCATCCAGGCCCTGCGCCGCGTCTGGCTCCAGCCTGAGCGCACCGAGACCATGGCCTAGTTCAACGCGGTCGCAGCCTTTCGGCAACCTTGTATCTGTAGGATTTTCGACCAGATCCGGGGCCAGAAGGTACAAACAATTTCGGTAACGCCTGACTTCCACACCGCTCCATTTCAAGACCGGCTCTGCGTCATCTCGAGCCGCAACGACTTCGTCGAGCACTCTTTGTAGCTGTGCTGCCGAGGGTGTCGGCAGACCAAGCTGTCTAATCGCATAGCGCAGCACGTTTCTCTGTCGCTCAACCGAAAGAGACTTGAGTTCATCGACACGCAGACGATCATGTCTGTCACCCAGGGTCTGCGCGTCAATCGCGGCGAGATCATCCAGCAAAGACGCTGTATCACCTGCGATACGACTACTCCGATAGAGGCGCTTTGCGAGCTCGGGCCAGCGCGTCTCCAGCTTTGGTAATACTTCGTGGCGCAAGAAGTTGCGGTCGAATGAGTGATCAGAATTGGAAGGGTCCTCGATCCAACGCAGGTCATGCTGGGTCGCATATTCCTGCAATGAGTCGCGCGCGAAGGCGAGCATTGGGCGCGCCAGCCAACCATCCGCAAACGCCCTGATTGCGGCAATACCCGCGATACCGGCCGGGCCACTGCCGCGCAGCAGGTTGAGCAACAATGTTTCCGCCTGATCGTCCTGATGATGGGCGCTTAGAATCCAGTCACCGGGCGACATCAGCGACGCCAGCGCGGCATAGCGCGCATCCCGCGCTGCCGCTTCCTGACCTTTACCGGCAGCAACGTCGACGCTCACTCGCTTGCTTTGAAATTCGACACCAAGATCAGCAACGGCAGAGCGACATTGCTCGGCCCATTGGTCTGATTCTTGCTGCAAACCGTGATCTATATGAACCGCGAGCAGTGGAATGCCGTGCTGCTCGGAACGGGTCGCGAGAGCGTGCAACAAGACGGTGGAATCCAAGCCGCCGCTAAACGCGACGATATAGCGACTCGGTCGAGCGGTATCTTCAGAAAGCGCTGTTAGCGCATGCAGCAGGGCTTCGCTGTTAAAGGTCACGCATCTTTGAACTGACCAAAACTGGCCAGTCGCCGTTGGCGTTCGTCGAACAGTTGCTCAGGTGATAGTTGATCAAGATCAGCCAGGTTCTTCAGCAGCGCATTGCGGATCACCTCAGCAGTATCGGCTGGGTTGCGATGAGCACCGCCTAACGGTTCGGTTAGAACTTCGTCTACCAAACCGAACTGCTTGAGACTCGAAGCTGTAATTCGCATTGCTTCGGCGGCGTCTTCAGCCTTGTCCGCGCTTTTCCACAGGATAGACGCACAGCCCTCCGGCGAAATAACAGAATAAATGCTGTATTGCAGCATTAACAGTCGATCAGAGACACCGATGGCAAGCGCGCCGCCCGAGCCCCCCTCGCCGATCACGATACTAACGATGGGCGTCTTCAAACCTGCCATCAGATAAAGACTGTGCGCAATGGCCTCACTTTGACCGCGCTCTTCTGCGCCAAGACCGGGATACGCGCCGGGTGTGTCGATGAATGTCACCACCGGCATGCCAAACTTTTCCGCCATTCGCATCAGTCGCTGTGCCTTACGATAACCCTCGGGCTTCGGCATGCCGTAGTTGCGGCGTACTCGTTCCTTGGTATCGCGGCCTTTCTGATGGCCGATAAGCATTATAGATCGTCCGTCGATACGTCCGGTACCGCCGATAATCGCAGAATCGTCCGCATACATTCGGTCGCCGTGTAATTCCTGGAAATCCGAAACGATCAGGTCGATGTAATCCTGCGTATACGGGCGCATCGGATGACGCGCAACCTGAGCAATCTGCCAGGCGCTGAGTTTGGCGAAAATGCTCTTGGTGAGT